>JALQXE010000093.1 GCA_023263235.1 Sediminibacterium sp.
AAAGTTTCGAAAATAATTTATTTTTCATATTATATTTTATTTCAATTTAATACTTATTTTAAACTAAACAAAAAAATTAAATAAAAAATTGACAATTGTAATAAAAAAAGCAAAAACATCAACTCCGTTGATGTTTTTAAAGGGCTTTGGGTACGACCTATGCGAAAAGGATGCGACCGCAGGGAGCAATCATTTAGACAACTTCGAAAAGGATGCGACCGCAGGGAGCAATCCAATACGAAGCAAACATCCAATACTTGATTTCATCTTTCATCCTATTTAAAAACCATAAAATGATCAAATGAATTACAAAAGAAATATAATATCTCAGAAAACTGGATTTTCAATTTCCTATTTAAAGAAGATTTACTAACAACTATTTGATTTTCAAAAACTTGTATCTATAATGACATATAAACACCACTTAAATGAGAAAAAATCTAGTTGTATAATCATACTTTATGACTAAATTTAAAGTAGCTAAACGATTGCTTGCTTATGTTTACACTAACTGAAATAGTTAAGGATGGCATATTAGAAGTTCGCTTTTCATTGGAACATTGTGATACTAAAATATACACTATTACCAATGCACAAGGTGTGGACATTTTGCAAGGCAAAATTACGGGTAATACCCAAAGAACCTGCCTATATGTTGGTGACTGCAAAAAAGGCAAATACACCTTTTCCTTAGGAGATTCCGAAGTGCAAGAATTCACCATACAATAGAAAATCCATTCATTAAAAATTCAGTAAATTTGATGAAATTCAAATTACTTGAAAATCTCTTTTGTTTCTGTTGGTAAAAATCATGATGCTTATATTAGGGATGGAGTGAATCAGTTTACCAAACGCATTGCCCATTACTATTCAATAGACTGGCAGCTCATCACACCTAGTAAACTTTCCGAACCCAATCAAATTAAAAAAGCAGAAGCCGCTAATATTATAAAATCGCTGGCCGTAACCGATGTTTTAATATTACTGGATGAGACTGGTAAAATGTTAAGCTCACCAGGACTAGCCAAACTCATTCAACAAAAAGCCAATCAAAGTGCACAGAAAATTGTGTTTTTAATTGGTGGGGCTTATGGTGTTGATGAGGAAATAAAAAAAAGAGCAAACTTTACTTGGAGTCTTTCTGATCTAGTATTCCCACATATGTTGGTACGTTTAATTTTGGCCGAGCAGGTTTACCGCGCTTGTAGTATCTTGGCCAATGAAAAATACCACCACGAATAAATAAACAATGAGTATAACCATTATCATAACTATTGCTACTATAGCTATTTCCTTATTAGCAATGAACAATGAAGCCCTATTAGATAAAAGTATTTTTCACCCCTACTCAATTGCTAAAGATCCTAGCCAATGGTATCGAGCCATTACCTGTGGATTCATACATGCCGATATCCCACATTTAGCATTTAATATGCTCTCATTTTTTATGTTTGGAGATTTAGTAGAACAATATTTTGAATTCATTTTTGGGTCAAGTGGTCGTATACTTTATTTGTTATTTTATATCTCCGCATTAGTTATTTGTATTATTCCTACCTACTTTACACATTTTAAACAATATAATTATTATAGTTTGGGTGCTTCGGGTGCAGTATCTGCTATTGTATTTGCTGGAATTTTTTTACAGCCTACTATGAAAATTGGCTTTTTCGTGATACCACCAGTTATACCCGGTTTTTTATTTGGCCCCATATATTTAGGGCTAACTGTTTATCTATCAAAGAAAGGAGGAGGAAATATAAATCACAGTGCACACTTATGGGGATCACTTTATGGAATAACCTTTTTAATTATAGCTGCAAAATTATTGGGTATCAATGGGCAGTCAGATTTACTTGGTTCTTTTATTTTTCAAGTTCGTAGCTACTTAGGAAAGTAAGGTACAAAAATCTAACGCATTAATATAAAGGACCCCGTCTTTCGCATAGAAACGTCTTTAAAGGTAACATAGTCAATTAAATAACTATAGGCATCCATTTCTTGCTCATACCCATTATACATTCCATCCCACCCTTTTGTGATATCGTTCGTTTGAAAAACTATTTTTCCGAATCTGTTAAAAATGGTAAAGGTTTTCAATAATTTAACACCTGCCCCGTATTCAATTTTGATTACATCATTTAAATTATCATGATTCGGTGTAAATGCCTTTGGTACAGCAACAACAATATCATTAGAAACTTCCAACTTATAAATGTCCAAAATTTTACAACCTGTTAAAGGATCCACTATTTGTAAAGTATACTCTGTATTTCGTGAACCGTTAAATATTGGATTTGGAATATTGGGATTACTTAAATTAAAAGCTGGCATCCAAGTATACTGTGTATAATTGGGGTTTAATCGTTTAGGACTTAACAGCGTGTCTTGGTCCGCTAAAATAAATAAGGTAAAGTTTTTTGTTGGTAATGGTTCTATTACTTGAATGGTGTCACCTATTAAACCATATTCATATTTAGGGCAGTAATCATTGGTTACATTTAATTTAACAACATACTTCCCTATCTTATTATAACTATGTGAGATTGGATTTGCCCTATAAAAAAAACTACTATCTCCAAAATTCCAAGTATAATGAATTTTGAATTTATCAGCTGCATTTGTTTGAATAAACACATCTCCGTTGGTACATGATAATGTATTATAGCTCATATTAATTGTGGGTATCGTAAACTCAATAATGGGGAATGCGATAGTAGGTATTGAATTACATTTACCATCATTAACAACTAAACTATAATTACCTGCCTTACCTATTCTTAATGAATCACTATTTGTAGTTGCCAAAAGAACAGCATTCATATACCATTTAAATAAACTAGCACCCTCACCCTTTATGGTAACTGAGTCCCCATTACAAATTACGGAGTCTTTAATATTTAACGATGCAATGGGTAAAGTTGGTAAGGTTAAATTTAAAAGGTTATTATAATTATAGCTACAATTTTTAGCATCCAATACTTTCATACCCAAATTCACGGAACCTTGCGCAATACCATAAACATAGTCTCCTTTAACCAATGTGTTTGGCTGATTAGCTAATAAACTGTATTTAAATGGAGATACGCCTCCATTAATTGTAGTTCTTATTAATAAAGAATCATTAATACATAAAAAATCCTTATCTGCTTGCAACACAACATTTGTTATGGGCTTGATTATTTCAATATTTGATACAGCGTCATCATAACAGGTACCTCCGGAAAACGCCTTAACTTTTATATTATATTTATAATTCCCACCTATGTTATTATAAAAATGCTGATATTGATTTCCAATTTTTGCATCATTAATAGTAGTGTCTTTCCCATCCCCCCAAACAATTTGCAATACACCTACTTTACCAGGATATACCCATGAACTATCTCTGATTACAACCACTTCATTACTGCATAAAGCGGTATCCTTTAATACTTTAAAATTCGCAATAGGATTTGATCCATTAATGGTAAAAGCTTGAGCGAGTGAATCTACACACCCGTCGGCAGTGGTTACTTTTAATTGAACTGTATAATCTCCAGCAATATTGTATAAAACCGAAGGATTGGCTTTAGTTTTCTCAATAGCAGCAAAAGTTGGACCAGGTGATAGCGGCAAACTACCTGCGTTAAAATTCCATTGGTACGACAGGCTTCTAACAGCAGCTTTATTTTTAGTAGTGTCTTTAAAAACAGCCATTCCACCATCCAAGCAAACATTAGGTATGGTAAACCCAACCAAAGGCAAAGGGTTAACATCAATCAATTTAACCAAGGTATCACTTTTACATCCTAAACTGGATTCCACCATTAATTTTACAGTATCCTTTCCCCAATTATTGTATATATGTTTGAAAGCAAGGCCGTTGCTGAAATTTAATTTTACTCCTCTACCCATATCCCAATTCCATTTAATTATTTTATCTAAATTGGTTGTTGAAGTATTTGTAAAGAGAATATCATTTTTTTCACAATGCACTGCCTCGTAACTAAAATTAGCAATAGGAATTTGGGTAACATACATGATTGCCTCAACATAATTCGCAATAGATAAGGCACAGCCATTCGAGTCGATAAGGTTTTTGATCTTATAAGTTGTAAAAGAAATTGGATTTACAATAAATGAGGAATCTGCATTCTTTATATTGTTTAGAGTATCATTTTTTATTCCATTGGAATACATTAAAGTCCAAGGAGCAGTACCAGTTAATGTAAAGGGTATTGATTTACTGGCTCCCAAACATGCCGTATCGTTGGGTTTCAAAAGTTGAATAGTAGGCAATGGATGTACATTAATGCGTATACTATCCAATGATGTGCCACAACCAGGAACAGTAGCTTCCAAATAATACATTCCTGAATCTTGTAAACTCGAATTTGGTATCAAAGGATTATAAATGGAACTTGAAAAATTATTGGGTCCTGTCCATTTATAAATTACATTATTTAATTGTCGGGCCGCTAATTGTATATCGGAACCAATACAAGAACTAGATAATAAATTGGGAGCCATGGCAACCTTACTATAATTAGAAAAATAACCCAATCGAGCTCCAGAAGTTGAACTCCCATTTAAAAATCCCAAATGAAACAGGCCTGAACTATTACTTATGACTGTAGCCGCTCCATTAGGAATAAGTGTATTTAAATTGGGCAAATTTACAGTACTTATACGGGCTGCCTTCCAACCTGTTGCACCAGGGACATCAAAAAACAAACTGGCTTTAATAATACCAGTAACTCCGTTTAAACTAAAATTGTCAATATCCTCTGCTTTACAAATAAGATTTAAATAAAATAATTCACTGGTGGAGCGAACAAAACTAACCACATTGGAACCCGTACATTTAATACTTGGTAAAGAAGTTTCTGTCACCTCTGTGCCCACTCCCGTAAATTGTAAAACATATACCGGTTTTGAACTCGTTAGATAAACACTATTTGCGGTGAGTAGCCCCTTATAAAACCCTCCTTTATTAATAGTAGCAGATGGGCCAGTGGATCCATTTTCATATATTGCAGTACCATCTTCAGTTGCAAAAACAAAGTAAAAATCGGTATTGGGAAAAGTGGGTGCATTTAATGCCCCTCTTACTATAATGAATTCTGTACCAGTATTAAAAATAGGTACAATTTGATCGCCTGCTAAATCCAAACTCACTCCAACATATACAGAATCGTCAAAAATAGTAACACAAATTGGCTTATTTGATTTTACTTCTGAGCCGCCTAAATGTGAAATAGCAAAAGTATTACTTCCAATGACTGCATAAGTTTGACCTTTATTCAAAGTAATTCTAAATGTACCAGTGGGGTGCCCATTGCCATCAGGTTGGGTTAAAGTAATATCAATAATAGTATTATCCAGTGTGGCCACTATTACAAATCCATGAGTAGCGGGAGGTGTAATGGTATTTCGGTTATCAAATTGATTTTGTGAAGGTATAATAAAACTAGTCCCCTTTGCCGAATTACCTTTTAAAGTAAATATTTCGGGATTAAACAAATTTCCAACTTCATAATAAGCCGAAATATTCGCAGTAGAAGTAATCTTGATCCCTGTATTCACGATGGTGCCAGACGGCTTCGTTTCAATAGCAGCCAAATAAGTGGTTACATCTTTAGTAATGGTAGAATTACTGCTTAAATTAAATATAATGGGAATAAATGCTGGATTTGCAGGTTGGGAAATTGTGATTACAGCAGGTTTATCATAACTGGTAATTCTAAAAACAATGGGTTTATTTTCATGACCTGGTGTTACTACAGGTGCGGCAAACCAAAATTCTGTATCCGTTTGAGTAAATGACTGAATGGAAATAAACAGACAAAAAATAATATAAATGAAATTTTTATTCAATTTAGTTGAAAATACTTTTCAAATTTTTTGAAATATTTCTACCTAAATATGTTGACAATGTAAACTCAAGTGTTTGGGGATGTAAATTAGATTGGGTCATTTTATTATTATAAATATCATAGGTTAATCCTAATTTATATTTATTATACAACATACCAACATAAGGTACAAAAGCATCTTGTGTTCTATAAAAGCATCCCACATATAAGCGATTATTATTGTCATTATAGGTTTGTATGGGTAATCCAATGGCACCGCCCACATATATAAACTCAGCTTCTAAGCGATTTTGGTAGTTTGCGTGAACAAAAAAAGTGTTATTATCTAATATTTTTCGCTCTACATTAACTGTGGAAATAAATTGAAAGCTTTGATTAACACTACCGTAAGTTTGGGTACTGGAGCTTCTATTAATATAATAAGTACTTCCACCAGCTTGAATAAACATATCTGGATCAACAAA
Source organism: Sediminibacterium sp. (assembly GCA_023263235.1). The sequence continues at coordinate 6,323 of JALQXE010000093.1, forward strand.
AGAATATAATAAACCACCATTGGTTGAGAATTTTGCAGGAAAATCACCTATGGTTTCTAAACTAGAACTATTAAATAATCTTCCAGAATTATATTGGTCTCCAAATGTTAATGCAGTTCGATCAATATTTCTTGTAATTAAAGTAGAACTGATCCCTAGGGCTAAATAACTGGTTCTATCTTTATTTAAAAACACTCTATTGGCTAAACTTAACGTAATAGCATTTGTTTTTAGCACCCCATTTAGAACTTGCTCTGAAACACCTTGTAATCCTAAGCCAAAGTTGTTAATATAATCATTATCCTCATTTTTAAATAATGCAAAATCCAACCCTACGCCAATGGTTCTAAAAGGATCTCCAACACCAGAAAACTGATTGCGATAAAAACTTTGAAATTGATTATTATCACCAAAACCAACTGCTGCAGGATTATAAAAATTGGAAGCCACAAAGCTTTGTGACATAAATGGCGTTTGACTATAACTATTTCCAAAAACAAAAAAGGAAATAAAAAGGATCCGTATTTTAATATGTAATTTTAGTTTTATCATCTTAATAAAATAACGGAGCCTGTTTTTGTAATATGCTCATTTTTATATGTAATATAATCAATTATATAAGTGTAAGCGTCTGTATCCTGGTCTCTCCCATTTACCTTCCCGTCCCAACTTGCATTCACATTATTTGATTCAAACACCAATCTCCCCCACCTATTAAATATTTTGATGTAATTAAACTGACTCAATCCTGCCCCATATTCAATTTTTAATACATCATTTAAACCATCATTATTAGGTGTAAATGCTTTGGGTATAGCAACAACAACTTCATTTGAAACAATAATATGATAGTTATCGGCTATTTTACAATTACTAGAGGTATCGGTTCGGGTTAAAATATAATCGGTAGAACGTAATGCAGTAAATAATGGATTAGCAATATTTGGATTAGATAAATAAATTCCTGGAGACCATGCGTATTGTGTATATCCTGAGTCCATTTTAATATTAACAAGAGTTGTATCAATTCCCGATAATACAAACATGGTATAATCTGAACCAGATAAAGGGTCTACCACTTTAATAGAATCACCTAAATAAATAGCATTGTACTTAGGACAATAGTCATGAGTATAAGCCAAACTAATTTGATACGTACCCTTTTTGATGTAATTATGGGTTAATGGATTAGTCGCAGTTGAGCTTGTACTGTCTCCAAAATTCCAAGAATAGTGTATCCCCTTTGCATTCGTAGTATTACCAATAATTTTAACAGGAGTATTTATGCATATATATTTGGTATTGGTAAATGTATATTTTGGAATTAAATACTGATATATTTGAATAGAGTCGGATAATAAAGAATTACAAAAACCGTCATATACGCGTACCTGATAAAAACCAGGTGAATTGGTCAACAATGTATCTACAATAGAAGTTGAAAATTCTTTTTTATTTAAATACCAAGTGAAATCGCTGCTTCCAGCCCCTTTTAAAACAATTGGATCCTGGTTACATATATTGGTATCTTTTGCTTGTATCGTTGCAATAGGGATATCCCTTACCTCAATGGTCTTTAAATTATCATAAGTGAAAATACATTGCTTAGCATCTTTTACTTTAACAGAAATGTCTACTTTGCCTTTACTATTTCCATTTAAAATATTTTTGTTGAACCCTGCACTTGTATTATTTACAATCCACTCATAGGTAAAATTGGGAACACCTCCACTAATATTTGGTGTGAAAGCAATAGAATCCGCAACACATAAATAATCCTTACTTGAACTTATTGAAAAATTCTGAGGGGGTGGCAAAATTGAAATGGAACTTGATTTTTCATCATAACAACTTCCTCCAGAATAAGAAGCTAGTTTAATATCATATTTCATTTTATCGGGGTATCGAAAATTCGTATAATTGTGTTTATACACTTTATTAATGGATGGGTTTTCATCAATGGTAGTATCCAATGGATTATTTGTATAGTCCCAATAAATGACCAATTTACCAATAACGCCAATATCTACAGTTGAAGTATTATTTAATTGAACGGGTAAATTAGAACACAGTGCTGCAGAATCAATGATATCAAAACTAGCATTAGGAATGGATCCATTTACTGTAAAGGCTAAAGTGGTGTCCGAAACACAACCATTTGCACTGGTTACCCTTTCATTAACTAAATAATTACCGGGGTTGAGATACCTGTGTTTTGGATTTGCTACGGTACTTGTATTTGGCGATTGTGTATTATTTGGTTCACCAAAATTCCACAGGTATTTAAATCCATTGGTGCCATCTGCAATTTTTGTGGTGTCCGTAAATTCTGCAAAAGCATCTTTTAAGCAAATTTCAGGAAGGATGAAACCAACTATAGGATTAGGATTTACTTTAATGGTCTTCACTTTATCTACAACACAGCCATTGGCGGTTTGTAACGTTAAATGAACATTATATGTTACAGCAGAATCGTAAGTATGATGAACAGGACTATTGTCAGATAAGCTATCCACTTTACTGTCTCCATAATCCCAGATCCATTTTGAAATAGTAGTCCCCATTTTTGCAAATGAACTATCCGTAAAAAGTATGTCCTTCCCAACACACTTTAAATTTTGTACTATAAAATTATCTATTGGAGTACTATCAACTTTTACTTCAGAGGTAATTACATCGCTTAAACAACCAATATCAGTGATAACAAAATATTTAATGGGAATGGTTCCTGCGGTATCCATTTTGAGCGTATAATTTTTTGCATTCACAATAGCAGCATTACCTACTTTCCAATTATAAGCTATTAATTTCCTATCATCGGGACCAACATAAGTAGTATCATTTAAAAACAAACTATCTCCTAAACAATTGGCAGTTTTTAATGTAAAACCAGCTACAGGTGGTGGATAAACCACTAAATCAAAATCAATAATCTGCTCACCACTACAACCATCACCAGTTGGATTATATACTTTTAATTGAATTGTATACGTACCTATACTATCATAGGTCAAATTTTGATCTAATGTATACCTGTATATTGTTCTCCCATTCACTACATAAGTTGAATCATAGGTAGGTGCATAATTGGGAGGAATATTTGGATATTTTGGAATATTCCACACTAAGGATAAAGGCTGATATGGTAACGTAATAGAAGCTTTAAAAGGAGTTCCGCGGCAAGTAGCTGGCAACTTAACGGTTGCATATTCATTATTTACAGTAAGTTTTTGATATAAGTCTATTACATTGGTTCCTGCATTGTATCCATAGGTTTCAACGCTTCCATAACCATATGCAATAGCATTAAAGCCGGAATCTGAAACAATGGTGTGTGAACCCGAACGTAAATTAACTTGGTAATAAACAAAATTTGGGTCCCCAGGATGTACAATAGCATTAGTGGGTGTAACACCATCAACTTTTAAGGAAGTTGATGATGATTTTGGTAAAACAATATTTACATAATGTAATGTATCTATAATTTTTGCATTGGGTGTTGAATTGATTGTAACCTTATTTATTGTTTGCTCAATAGGGCTTAGGTAAATCATTTCGGGATCGCCATTATTGTTATTATTGTTCCCATAACTTCCCGTTGTTGTTATATACTGCGCTACCATTATAGGTAAATTTGCTTCTATAGCATTGGCTGTACTAGATTCAAATTCATAATAAAAATTATTCACCAATGAACTAGGTGGTAATGTACTTCCATTAAATTTTACAATGGCTGCAGGATCACTAACAGCAATTCTATAAATATTGTTGGTCATCTTAGCTGTAGGTACAGTTAAATATTTTTTACCCCATGCATTTGCAGGCAAGGCTTGTTGAATATAATTATCGGCAGTCCTTGAATTATTATTGTAAATACCAATTTTACCAGAACCCGAAAAAACGGCAATTCTTTTACAAGTACTTGTAGCAGTAGCAACTGATCTTATTAAGGTCCCGGTTAAATCCTCACCGGTTGAAGCAGTATTACTAGTAGCAATCACTTTTCCAAAAACATTATAAATTTCACCTTTATTTAAAGCTACTCTAATGGTATCCCCTTTTTTAAATCCCCCTTCCGTAGGCGCACTTAAAATAACTTCAATATTTGTGGAATCTTCGGTGGCAATTGCATAGGCATAGCAATATGAAAATGGGCTATTGGATTCCTGTTTATAATTAATAGAATAGTAAGATCTACCTAAAGTATTTGTTGGAAATAATAAAGTAGCACCTGAAATACTATTATTATAAATATGCGCGTAAGCAATAATTGAATAATCCGAAGTTATATGAATCCCTTTATTAGATTTTCCTTCGGCAGTAAGTCTTGCATCTTCGGTACCCGTTTTAGGAATGGGTTCGGAAGTAGTAACTGAATTGGCTAAAACCTTATAAGTTCTTGTATATCCAACGGATGGAATTTCAACTTTTACAGTTGCATCATGATCGGAAGTAAAGTACAAAACTAAATCCTGAGGTCCTCCTGTAGCAATTGGAATTCCTGTATTTGCATACATAGATACATGGGTTCCATAACCCACCCAAAAATCTTTACCCTTATTAGAAAAGTCCTGCGCAGATGCATAGTAATTACCTAGCAAGCAGATAAAGCAAAAAACTATATACTTATTAAGCAGATTTATACGCATTATATTAAATAATATTTTTATATTAATGTAGCATTATAAAAATATCGAAATATTGTATAAATAGTGAGTATTTACAGGTTTTCTTGCCAAGTAATTCGAAGTGTTAATGGCGCATTTGCCATTATTTTAAACCTATCGTCAATTCTTTTGCCAACCACCCATAATAGTTTGTCCCCAGTGCATAAAACATTGGTTCTTTGCTTTTGAATGGGGCTCAACTTAAAATTGGATAAAAACTGATTAATTTTTTTCTTTTTACCCAAACCAAAAGGATAAAAGTAATCAGAAGGAGCCCAATTTCTTATTACTAAAGGCCATTCTATTTTATTTGCATTTAAATAAGCAGTATTTGCATCTTTTGAAATACTTTGAATGTTTATGTTTTCAATTATTTCGAAATACAATTTCCCATATTTTGTTTCAATCACTTTTAGTTCATCATTGGATGCTAAAAGTGATTTTTCAATAATTAAATACTCCCCACTATCCTGTTTATTTATAATTTGAATTTGATCATCCCATTTAATAAACTGATGGGAACTAGAGGCAATATAGGCACCATTGTTTGCCATTAAAATTTTTCGAACTTCATCAATTTGAGCAGCATTAAATCCAAAATTTTTAATGAACCCCCAGATATAGGTATTATTATGAATCACTTTAAACCAATGCTTGATTGAAATGGATAAAATACCTTTTTTAATTTTTAAACCCTTTTTCCAAAATGCATTTACAGTTGCTTCTACAATTTGTTCCGATTCCTTTAAGCGTTGTGCAGTGGCTAAAATATTTTCATTCACATTCGGATACATCTGTGCTATTTGCGGAATAATCGTATTACGAATAAAGTTTCTAGCATAATCATCCTTTTCATTACTACTATCCTCTACATAGCTTAAGCCATTGACTAAAGCATAATCCATTATTTCTTTTTTAGAAAAATTAAGCAATGGTCTAGCTATATTTAAAACATCTTTTCTACGCATTGGAATTCCGGTTAAACCATGCAATCCAGTACCCCTAAACAATTGCATTAAAATAGTTTCCACCTGATCATTGGCATGATGTGCTGTTAATAAAACTACTGGTTTAGGTTGCGGAGATAATGCATTTAATTTTTCCGTCTCTTCTCTTTTATTTTCAGCAGCAGCAATTTCTTGCATAAGTGCGCCGAACCATGCATATCTAATTTCCCTAGCAGCTTCCTGTATACCCATTTTATAAGTATCCGCATACTTTTGGGTCTCTACTAATTGTACTTGAATGGGAATATTATATTGGGAAGCAAAATCACGGACAAATTGTTCGTCTCTTTTACTTTCCTCCCCTCTTAGTTGAAAATTAACATGCGCTATAGTACATTTAGCGTTTAAGGAGTGCATTAAATGCGCTAATACTACACTATCCACACCCCCGCTTATCGCCAATACAAAATGACTTCTACGTAAACGCACATCTGGAAACTTTTTATCCCAATCTAACTTAAATGTTTCCAGGGTTAACATGTATATAAATTAATGTGGTTTTCTATTTTTTTTGTTCTTTCGCCCAGGTATCTTTAAGGGTTACTGTTCTATTGAATACCAATTTTTCCTTTGTACTATTAGTGTCCTGATAAAAATATCCTTTTCTTAAAAATTGAAAACGAGCATCCAAAGCATCACTAGCTAAAGCAGGTTCGGCATATGCTTCTACTTTTTTTAGTGAGTCAGCATTAATATAATCTTTAAAGTCTCCTTCGGCACTAGCAACATCCTCCACTTTAAATAAACGATCATATTCATTTAAAACAACAGGTATTGCATGTTTTGCACTCACCCAATGTAATGTACCTTTTACATGAATGCCACTAGTATCTTGACCCGATTTACTATCTGGATTATAAGTAACATATACCGTTGTTACATTTCCTGCTGAATCCTTTTCAAAACGCTCACAAGTAACAATATAGGCACTCTTTAATCGTACCGATAAACCAGGCCCTAATCTAAAATATTTTTTAGTAGGCGCTTCCATAAAATCTTCTCGTTCTATCCATAGCTCATTACTAAAAGGCACTTCACGTGTTCCAACATTTGGATCCTCAGGATTATTTTCGGAATATAAAATTTCTTCGCCTTTGTCATAATTGGTAACAACTAGTTTTATAGGATTGGTTACTACCATTCTACGTTGAGCTATTTTATTTAAATGTTCACGTACACAAAACTCCAATAAACTTAAATCAATAATATTTTCTCTTTTTGCAATACCTATACGATCACAAAAATCTCGAATACTCTCCGCAGTATATCCTCTTCGACGCATACCACTAATAGTTGGCATTCTTGGATCATCCCAACTTTCAACATGACCTTCCTCTACTAATTGCAATAATTTACGCTTACTCATTACTGTGTAAGTCATATTTAATCGCGCAAACTCATATTGATGTGAAGGATAAATATCTAATTGTTGAATACACCAATCATAAAGTGCACGGTGTGGAATAAACTCCAAAGTACATATTGAATGGGTAATATTTTCTATAGAATCACTTTGACCGTGTGCAAAATCATACATTGGGTATATACACCATTGATCGCCTGTACGGTGATGATGTGCGCGTTTTATACGATACAATAAAGGGTCGCGCATATGCATATTAGGACTCGCTAAATCTATTTTGGCTCTTAACACTTTTTCACCGTCTGCATATTTGCCGGCTTTCATACCCGCAAATAATTCCAAATTTTCTTGAACAGTTCTATTTCTAAAAGCATTACCAGTTCCGGGCACTGTGGGTGTACCTTTTTGTTGAGCAATTTCTTCGGCTGTGCTGTCGTCTACATAAGCCAATCCTTTTTCAATTAATTGAACTGCAAAATTATATAGTTGATCAAAATAATCGGAAGCATAACATTCTTTGGCCCACTCAAATCCTAACCATTTTACATCGGCTTTGATACTATCTACATATTCTATATCCTCTTTAGCAGGGTTCGTATCATCAAAACGCAAATTTGTTTTTCCTCCAAAATGTTTTGCTAAACCAAAGTTTAAACAAATGCTTTTGGCATGTCCAATATGCAAATAACCATTAGGCTCCGGAGGAAACCTTGTTAATATAGATTGATATTTCCCTGACGCTAAATCCTGGGAAATAATTTCTTCAATAAAATTCAGACTTTTTTCTTCACTCATAATAATACACGCTATTCGTGTAAAGGTACAAAAACCTACCCCAAAAACCTACCTAAAATGGCAGTTTCATTAACTCTTGTAACCGTATAACTTTCTAACTTCTTTTACAAATATCTCTATTTGTTGATCCTCCCCATTAGGTTCATATTTTTGCTTTAAACTGCTACCAAACAAAAACGCTACCGTTTGCCAAACACCTGCATTTACCCCACCCTTATAGTCCTTAATTAACTCATAGCAACTATTGCCAGTTTCTCTGTTAATTAATTTCATTAAAACTTTTCCTTGGTAAACACTTAACTTGGTCACTTTATCGGCAAAATCACGCTTTAAATCCTTTTCTCTGGATTTTATGATTTGTTTTCTTTGTTTAGGATCGGTTACACCCCTTAATTGAGCATTTACGTCATTAATAACTACACCAGCAGTTAAGGCATAGGGGTAAGTTACATACACCGCATTTCTCAAACGTGTCCAGCTAGCCCATTTTTCTTTATTTTCTGCAGATTGTTTGGTGGTAACTTCAACAGTTGGCAACCAAGATTCTGGAATGGTATCCCCTTGCGCCGTTATAAAAGCACTTACCCTGATGGTATCATAAATTCCTTTTTGCGCATTTAATTTATTATTTGCGCAGATACATAAAAAAAATCCAATGATGTATGCAATTACTTTACTCATACTTTTTAGCATTTGCTGCTAATATTTATACCCTAAAATACAAAAAGTAACCTTTTACAAATGCTTTTAACATTTGATTAATAATTACCCTATTTGCTTTTTAGTTGCTTAACCCTTGCAAAAGTACTCATACCAAACCCAATAGTCATTACAATTACCCCTAACCAAAGAATATTGATAAAGGGAAACTCAAACACTTTTAAAGTAATTAGGTTGGTTACTGAACTAGATTCTTTAACTCCCACAATTAAAATATTCTTTTCATTATCCGCAACTCCATTAAAATTTAAAATTAAATTTTGGGCACGAACCGTATCTGGGATCATTCGAATTTCTTGACCATCTATTTTCACTTTTGGATTTGCTTCATAAACAAATCCTTCTTTACTGTGAACAGACATTTGCAAATTAACTTCATCTGCTCCCATCTGTTCTGCATTATTGGATTTCTTAATTACATTTTCTAATTTAATATAGCCATTGCTATAAAAAATTGAATCTCCTACTTTTATATTGTTTGGCTTAAATTGAACAGTGTCTTCGTCGGAATGATCCTGGAATGAAGTTACATATACAAAAATGTCTTTATTCCAATAATGTTTTGAAGACGGATTGGCAGAGAACCCTTCCATTCCTTTATTATTTTTTAAAACATCGGGATATAAATAAAAAGAATCTTTTACAACATTGCCATTGGCTTTTTTCACAAACTTTAGTTCAAAAAACTTTTTCTCTAATTGATCAATGGTATCTCTTACATAAGTAACCTGATAATTAAATTTTCCAGACACCTGATCCCTGTCCATATCGGTTGCAATCCCTTGAAATAAAGTAATGTTTTCCATTGGATTTCCTGCTGGATTTTTATCCTTAGGATTACTTTGCAGAACATTAATTCCAGTGGTATTCCAACTAAGTACTTTTTTATTGGAAGATGAAATTAAGATGCCCATCAATACCATTCCAAAACCAATATGTCCTATGCTTGCACCCGCCGATTTTAATTTACCTTTTAATACTACCAACCAATAATGTGCATTGGCAATTACTGCAAAAATAGAAGCAACTAAGGCAATGTATAAATTTACTTGAAAGGCCACAGTTTTTTCCTTATAGTCAATCCCAATAAATACAATAACAATAATACTAGCAATAACGGATATAATAACCGGAACCCGTATAGTCTTCCAAAATCCTCCTTTAATTGCGCCACCTTTGTAACTTAAATATTGACCTAAAGCAGTTAGTAGTCCTATTATAATTGCAACAAAAACCTGTACCTGATTGTGCGCATAGGCAGGATCTTCAGGGGGTGCCACTTTTTGTCCAAATAATTTATTGTAAACGGGAATAGATGTAATGGAGATGATTACTAAAGCTGATAAAAACAGAACCAATGAACCTACCAACATCCAAAACTCTCTACTATCTATTTCATCTTCTTTCGTTGGCTCTTCAATGCTTTTGAATCTTACAAAATATAAAATAAAGAAAGGAATAACCAATATTAGTAAAAAAGAAAGTAATTGCGCATTCATTCCTAAATCGGTAAAAGCGTGCACCGATGTATCTCCTAAAATGCCGCTACGCGTTAGAAAAGTGGAATAGATTACAAGTAAAAAACTAATTCCAAAAAACAAATAAGTTACTTTTAAACTCCTACCTGTTTTTTTGTAAATCATGGCTGTATGAATGGCTGCCACTAAAGTTAACCATGGAACCAGTGAAGCATTTTCAACCGGATCCCAAGCCCAATACCCCCCAAAAGTTAAACTTTCATAAGCCCATGCAGCGCCCATCATAATACCCAAACCAAGGATACCAGCCGAAAATGTAGCCCATGGCAATGCAGGTGTAACCCATTGATGGTCTTTTTTCAGTAAGCCTGCAACTGCAAATCCAAAAGGAACAGTTGTTGATGCAAATCCTAAAAATAATATGGGCGGATGTATTACCATCCAGTAATTCTGCAACAATGTATTTAAACCTGTACCATCTTTTAATAAGGATAAATAATCGGGCCTTGATAGAATGGGCCAATTCATTTCGTTGCGTAATAAAATAAAAGGACTACTACCTACTTTAAAATCAAAGAAATAAATACCTACCACCATTGTAGCCAAACAAAATTGGGTAAAACTTAGTACCATTAATGCACCCAATGAATCCTTTTTCCATTTTGCCGATGACTTCATAATTATCAACCCCAACACACAATGCCAAAAGCTCCATAATAAAAAACTTCCCTCTTGACCTTCCCAAAAACAACTTAATAAATATTCAACAGGTAAATTTTTATCGCTATGCATGTATGCATACTTATATTCAAAAAGGTGATTTGAGATCACATAAAATAAAACCCCAAAACATGCAAATACACAAACCGACTCAATAATAAAGGCAAGATTGGCTAAACGCTGCCAACGGCCTTGTTCATTAATCTCATTGGAATAAAAAGCTTTTGCAAAACTAAATGTGGCTAATAAGGATGCCACCACCGATACCATTGTGAAAATATATCCTAATTGTCCAGGCAGTAAGTTTTCTCCAATAAATTGTGCTGCTGCTTGGTTGGTTGCTGTATTCATTAATAAATTTTAAAAATTACTCGGTAATGGTAACGGGTTGATTCATGTTGGCATTAGGATTGTCCTTGTATTTGGAAGGGCATTTTAATACGATACTTGAGCATTCAAAAACATCTCCCTGCACTTTTCCTTTTAACACCAAACGTTCCGATTTTTCCATATCTGTTGGCATAGTATTATGATATACCACCGAAATTTTTCCACCCAAGCTATCTTGTACCCCAAATTTCAAATAGTTAGGGTCCTTAACCGGGTCATACTGCACTTTTACCGAAGTATCCATTTTAACAATTAAATTCAGAAATTTTCCAGGTTTTTGCTTCGCGGAACCCACTGTTTCATAACTACTTAAATCCCCAGTATAGCTTATAAGTACTACTATTGACACCGCAATGAGTACCAATAATATAATGTGTGTTTTCTTCATAGTGCAAAGTTAACCAAATGGGCTTAAATTGCACCAAAATTTACCTATCTCATAAATACATTTTATGCGTCTATTTGACTACATCATTGTTTGCAAAAGTCCTGATTTTAAAAACGTTGACCGAATTAGCCAGTTTATGTTGCTTTTAAGCGTTTTAGGCTTTTCATTCGGCCTATATAAAGGTTTTTTTAACACACCAAGTTTGGTTTATGCAATTATCACATCCATTATAAGTTGGGGTATTTATTGTTATTTTCAAAAGAAAAATGGAGGTATTCCCTATTATCGTTTGGGCCTCTTATTTGCAAGCTGGGGTTGGGTTTTATTACCAAAAGCATTAATCATATCGGGTATATTTTTAATAGGTGCCTTATTTGAAAGACAGGTGAAATTCCCTTATGAAATAGCATTTGATCCTACAGGGATTGTAATAAATACCTTCCCAAAAAAGTTCTTTCCTTGGAATGCCATTCAAAATGCAATTATCAAGGACGATGTTATTACCATTGACTTCAAAAACAATAAACTTATCCAAAAGGACATAAATGAACCTGTGAGTGAAAGCATCACATCGGAATTCAATGCTTTTTGTGCAGAACAAATTGCCATGGCAAAACAATTAAATGCACAATAACTCGTTACCATTAAAAGATCCAAAAACAAGCCAAATCCTAACATTAAGCTATGTCATTAACAAATTCACCTTTTTTACTATACTCTGATGGCGAAGGCCAAATTTTTGAAGACACTAGTTTATACACTGTAGGGCGCGCTGGATGGGATGCTTACCCAATTCCAGTGGAGGATTGGATTGAACTTCCAGAGGGTGGAAATTTATATGAATTACCAGGCCGAAGAGGTATTGGAATAGATGTTGAAACAGGCGAAATGAGGCTTTGTGAGTTAGGCTGGGCCGTAGCCGCATTTATTCCACCAGCTCATACTGGATTGTATGTCTCTGCTTATGAAACATTAGAAGCTGACGCTCCTACCTTACCCCTATTTTGTTATACCGCTGTAGGATGGTTAGATGGAAAAAATTATGTGCCTGCTGTGCGTATCGAAAAAGATATTAGACAAGATTGCGAAGGTTATGATCAAGATACGATTGATGCTGGTACTCAAAAACTCCTTTCATTATATAGTCAAAATCGTTTGGTAAAACACTTGATGGAGAATTGTTGTCAAACTTATACCTGTCCTGCTGCACGTAATTTAGCCATGGGCCGTTGGGAATGTCCTATCCCTATTTCACCAGCTTGTAATGCCAATTGCATAGGTTGTATTTCCTTTCAACCGCAGGAGGAAGAAATTATTTCAACCCAGGATCGCTTAACTTTTAAGCCCACAGCCGCAGAAGTAGTTGAATATACCGTGCCACATTTAATGAGTGCCCCATTTCCTATAGTAAGTTTTGGTCAGGGATGTGAAGGTGAGCCATTGTTAATGTGGGAGACAATAAAAGAAGCAATTATTGAAATAAGAAAACACACTCCAAATGGAAGTATAAATATTAATACGAATGGATCTAACCCAAAAGCGGTTGCCGAATTAGCTGCAGTTGGCTTGGATAGCATTCGAGTAAGTATGAATTCGGTTCGTGAAAATATATATAATGCTTATTACCGTCCCAATAATTACACATTTGCGGATATTAAAGAAAGTGTTCGCGTAATGTCCGCAGCTGGCAAATGGACCAGTATTAATTATTTTGTATTTCCTGGAATGACGGACAGTGTTGAAGAATATGAAGCCCTAAGAAAATTTATTAAAGACACTGGATTAAAAATGATTCAGTGGAGAAATTTCAATATTGATCCAGATTGGTATTTAGGGAAAATTGGATTTAACGAAATGGGTGAAATTATGGGCATCAAACAAATGATGGAACTCATTCAGGAAGAATTCCCCGATTTAAAATTCGGATATTTTAATCCACCCATTGAAAGGATCAAAGGAGACTTCACACAAAATTTTGCGCATCATTGAGAAGAAATAATCAAATAGGCGCTTTATTAGCCATTATCGCTTGTGTGATTTGGTCGGGCAATTTTGTCATCTCCAGATATGCCATTCACTTAGCAGGCCCTATTTCACTTGCCTTCTTTAGGTGGAGTATTGCCACCATCATCTTATTTCCAATTGCCTATACAAATTTCAAAAAAGAATTGCCCATATTCTTAAAAAATAAGACATACTTTTTTTGGATGGGTATGATAGGTTTTGCAATTTATAACACATTAATATATACAGCAGGGCATTTTACAACAGCTATAAATATGGCATTAATTGGATCGGTAATCCACCCTATTGTAGCTACTGTTTTGGCCTCCATTTTTGTAAATGAAAAATTACATTGGAAAAACATTGCAGGTATTGTAATTGGAATTATTGGTATTGTTTTTCTAATTACCAAAGGCGAAATGACCAGTATTGTTCAATTTAGATTTTCAACCGGAGATTTATGGATGGTAGCTGCAGGTTTTTGTTTTGGTTCTTATAATGTGTTTGTAAGAAAAAAACCACAAGGCATTTCGAGCAATAGTTTCTTATTTGTATTATTTGCAATTGGCGCTATAATGCTTCTCCCTTTTAGTATATATGAATCAGCATACGTGCAACCAGTAGTTTATAATTTACAGTTTCTATATGTAGTTTTATACCTGAGTATTGGCAATTCTATCATTGCTTATTATTTATGGAATATTGCAATTCATAAATTAGGTTCAGGCAAAACATCGTTGTTTGGCACACTCATTCCTTTATTAAGTTCAATAGAGGCCGTTTGGTTGTTAGATGAAAAATTTAATACCTTCCAAATCATAAGCGGACTCATAATTATTTCGGGTATTGTAATTAATACCTGGCCCTCAAAAAAAATCAATGGATAGTACTACTATAATTTTATGTGTGATTGCTTTTTTTGCTGGATTTGTGGATTCCATTGTTGGGGGTGGCGGATTAATACAAACACCTGCTGGACTCATACTGCTTCCAAATAATCCGGTAGCCCAAGTAATTGGTTCCTTAAAAATCCCATCATTTACCGGCACTTTTTTTGCAGCCATTACATTTTTGAAAAAAGTTAAAATTCCAATTATACGATTTTTATCATTTAGTATAACCGCATTTTGTGCTTCTTATTTAGGTTCATTTTGTTTAACAAAAATCAGCAATACCTATATGAAACCAGTTATTTTAATTGTACTCATTGGGGTTGCTATTTATACTTTTACCCAAAAAAACTTTGGGCAGGAAACCAAAAATGAAAATTTAACTTTTCCTTTGTACAAAGGCATTCTTATTTGTTTGTCCTTAGGATTTTATGATGGGTTTATTGGTCCAGGTGCTGGAAGCTTACTTGTTATTGCATTTATTACCTGGCTAGGATTTGATTTTTTGCAAGCCAACGCGCATGCAAAAGTTGTTAATTTAGCTACGAACTTAGGTTCCATTGTTTTATTTACACTTAAAGGCGCCATTTTGTGGTCCATAGCTATACCTATGGCAATATCCAATGCTTTAGGAGGCATCATTGGATCTAGGCTTGCCATTGCAAAAGGAAATAAATTTATACGCACTGTTTTTATTTTTGTGATTATTGCAACACTTTGCAGATTGGGTTATGATGTATTTTTACATTAATTTTATAGTATGCAACTTAATTTTGAACAACAAAAAAATATCAAAGCCAGTGTATACACTACAATCATTTGTATTGTATTGGCAAGTTTATTTGTTGTTTTAGAATGGAAAAAAACAACCCCTATCATTACCCCACCCGAGCCAACTTACATGGAAGTAAACTTGGGAAATAGTGAAACTGGTGCAGGTGAAGTGCCTCCTTTAAGCCAGGATGCTCCTGCTACGGATCAAGGTGCTAACAAACAAATTGAAAGTGCAGGTGTAAATGCAGAAAATATAAATACCAATGAGGCGAGTGATGTAAATGACGAGGCTATAAAAACAGCCAAGGATAAAAAAAATAATACCCTTACTACACAAAAAGCAGCAGCTAAACCTAAAGCCATAATGGGTAAATATACAGGAGGTAATGGAAAGGGAGGCAATAACCAGGATAGCTATAATAATGTAAAAGACCAAGGCATCGCTGGCGGCAAAGGAGACCAAGGGGTTGCTGGAGGTAGTATAAATGGACAAGCGTACAAAGGCGCTGCAGGACCATTTGTAACCAAAGGGGATCGTAAAATTGTTAAAGTTTACTCTTTTAATGGAGATGTTGAACCTGCAACAATTTATGCCGAAATTCAAGTTAGTCCCGAAGGTGCAGGAACCTTTTCACAAATAGCAAAAGGATCTTCGTCCAATGATGGAAAATATAAAACAGCTATAAAAGAGTATTTAAAAAAGATAAGTTTTGATAAAGCAGATCATAGTTCGGTGGTAACTGTGAAATTTAAATTTGATGTTCAATAAATAATTACACTACTCTTTTTTATGTCCTATCAAGATACCATTGACTATTTGTACAGTCGTTTACCTATGTTTAGCAGAATTGGTGCTGCTGCCATAAAAAAAGATTTAGACAATACCATATCCATATGTAATTTCTTAGGGAACCCTGAAAAAAAATTTGCAACCATACACATTGCAGGCACCAATGGAAAGGGTTCAACAAGTCATATGTTGGCCTCAATTTTTCAAGAAGCTGGGTATACTACTGGCTTATATACATCTCCTCATTTATATGATTTCAGAGAACGCATTAAAGTAAATGGGGAAATGTGTTCCAAAGAATTTGTAACAAGTTTCACCAATAGAATGAAAGGATTAATTGATGAGATTGAACCTTCTTTTTTTGAACTCACTGTTGGCATGGCATTTGAATATTTTGCAGAACAAAAATGTGATATTGCCATCATTGAAACCGGTTTAGGTGGAAGACTAGACAGTACCAATGTTATTAAACCCGTTTTAAGTATTATTACTAATATAGGATGGGATCACATGGCATTACTTGGAAATACACTACCTGAAATTGCTATGGAGAAAGCAGGCATCATTAAAAATGAAACGCCAATTATTATTAGCGAAATAATCCCAGAAACAAAAAGTGTTTTTGAACAAAAAGCTAAAGCCGAAAATGCCCCCATTTATTTTGCAGAAGACTTTTTAACGTTTAAAAACTTTCAAAATAATTGGGGCAATGCTTTGTTTGAATTTCATCAACCCCATATCCATTTGTTAGACGCCCCTCTATTTACCAAAAATTTTACTGTGGAATGCGACTTGCCGGGTAAGTATCAATTAAAAAATTTGAAAGGTGTTTTAGTAGCTGCGCAATTGTTATCTCAGATGGGCTGGACTTTAAAAGCCCCTAAGGTATTGGCTGCCTTGAGCAAGGTTAAAAAAAATACAGGACTAATGGGACGATGGGAATGTATACATGAAAATCCAAGAGTGGTTTTAGATGTTGCCCATAATGAACCTGGGGTCAAAGAATTATTAGAACAATTAAGCAGTATACATTACAACCAATTACATATTATTACAGGAATGGTCAAGGACAAGGACATTTCTGCTGTTTTATCACTATTACCAAAGGATGCAAAGTTTTATTTTACACAATCACATATTCCTAGAGCCTTGCCTGTAAATGAACTAGCTTCTATAGCCAACGAAATTGGAATAACCGGTACTGCTTTTGACCATGTGAATACTGCCCTAAATGCCGCCAAAGAAAATGCCAACCCAAATGATTTAATCATTGTGATTGGCAGTATATTTTTAGTGGCTGAAGTAACTCGAAACTAACAAGTAGAATTTATATTAAATTTTAATTAATAGTATTTAATACATTCATTACCAATCTTTTTGATTTCTTAAAGCTTTAATATGCGCTATATGGTGTTTGCCATGCCATGCATAAATGGTAAACAAGTCCCAAACTGATACTTCGGCATTGCGAACAGGGTGAAATAATTTGCGCTCCCACTGTTCTGGCGTTAAACTACTCAATAAATTTGCCCAACGTTCATGCAATGCATGTAACAAGGTAACTGAAACATTCAATGGGGTTTCTGCAACGTCGGCTGTTAGCACCCAAGCATTTTCATCATAGGTTTTAATGGTTGGGAGCTCCTCGGTTAAGGCTAATTTAAATCGAATAAACGCATTCATATGACTATCCGCCAAATGATGTACTACTTGGTTTACAGTCCATCCACCCTCTCTATATGGTGTATCTAATTGCGCCTTATCTAAATTTAAAAGTACATGTTCTAAATCGGAAGGAACAATACGTAAGTCCTTTATCCAATTATTTTTAGTTTCCTCACTATAAGCGGTAACTTGATATTTTCCAATGGGATATCTAGGGTCATTAGTCATATTGATTATTTAAATTAAATATTTTAATTGTCTTGTAAGTTTAAAACTTATTCAGCTCTCCATTCCTTACCTGTTAAGGAAATAAACACATCCTCTAAATTTGCTTTCTTTAGGGCTTTTTCTTTTTCAAAACCAGTAGCTACCAAATTATCAATTAATTCATTAGGTGTATTAATGGCAATAATTTCACCACTATCTACAATTGCCACTCTATCGCAAAGCATCTCTGCTTCGTCCATATAATGGGTGGTAATAATTACAGTTGTTCCATTGTCTCTTATCTCCTTTATTAAATCCCACAAATTTCTTCTTGCCTGAGGATCTAATCCCGTGGTGGGTTCATCCAAAAAGATAATTTTTGGCTTATTTATCAATGTAGTTGCAATGGAGAATCTTTGTTTTTGGCCTCCACTCATTTCCTTATACTTGGCTTTTGCTTTGTCTTCCAGGTTCACTTTCTTTAACAAAGCCGTTGGATCCACATCACTTTGGTATAAGCCAACAAATAAGTGAATGAGTTCAGTTAAGTTTAAATTTGGATAAAATCCGGAAGTTTGCAATTGTACACCTATTATTTTTTTAATGGACTCGGGGTGCGTATCTAAGTTAAATCCATCCACTATTACTTCACCACTTGTTTTTTCCCTTAAAGTTTCAATAATTTCTAGCGTAGTGGATTTACCTGCACCGTTAGGCCCTAATAAACCAAAAATTTCACCTTCAAAAACATCAAAGCTTATTCCTTTAACTGCATCAAACTCACCATAGCTTTTCACTAGTTGTTTAACAGAAATAATTGCGTTGGCCTGCATATTCTTTGAATTGATCTTTACAAATTTAGTTTCTTTTAGTCTTATCTTTGATAAAATAAATTGGAACTTATGAAAGTGGGTATATTAGGCGGAGGACAGTTGGGGAGAATGCTTTTACAAGCTGCAGCTAACTATGATGTTACCACATTTGTTTTAGAAAATGACCCCCATTGCCCAGCAGCCCACTTATGCCATTATTTCACAAAAGGTGATATTAACAATTATGATGCCGTATACAATTTTGGAAAAGATCTTGATGCACTCACTATAGAAATTGAATCGGTAAATGTAGATGCATTAGAACAGCTGGAAAAAGAAGGCGTAAAAGTTTACCCCACCCCTGCTGCGATACGCATTATCAAAAACAAAATTTTACAAAAGCAATTTTATACCAAAAACGAAATACCCACATCCGAATATCATATAACACAAACTAAATTGGATGTATTCAATCATATTTCATTTTTACCTGCAGTGCATAAATTAGGCGAAGGAGGTTATGATGGTAAAGGCGTTCAAGTGATTCATAATGAAAGTGCATTAGAATTGGCATTTAATGCCCCTTCTGTTTTGGAGAAGAAAATAGATATTCAAAAGGAAATAGCCATTATTGTTGCCATGAATGCAAAAGGAGAAACCATTATTTATCCTCCTGCCGAAATGATTTTTGATCCGGTTTATAATTTATTGGATTACCAACTAAGCCCTGCAAAACTTGAAGAAAAACAATTGTGGAAAGCGGAAGCCATTGCAAGGAAAGTGGTGAATGGTCTAAAAAGTCCAGGTTTATTCGCTATTGAATTATTTATTGATAAACAGGGAGATGTTTGGGTAAATGAGGCTGCCCCACGCGTACATAATAGTGGGCATCATACCATTGAAGCAAATTACAGCAGCCAATATGATATGCTTTGGAGAATTCTACTCAACTATCCATTAGGAAATCCAACCGAGATCTTACCTTCTGCAATTGTAAATATTATTGGTGCCGAAGGTTATCATGGAAACGTATTCTATGAAGGTTTAGATGAAGTACTTAAAATGGATAATGTATTTGTTCATTTATACGGGAAGCTGCAAACCAAACCTGGCAGGAAAATGGGACATGTAACCATTATGAGTAGTGACTATCAAGATTTAACACATAAGGCTAATAAAATAAAACACACCCTTAAAGCAATTGCAAAATAAACCCTTTATTTATTGGAAGTAGCACCCGTATTTGTAGTAGGAGTTGCAACCATTTTAGGTTTATTAATAGTCTTTTTAATAGGGATGGGTTTTACATATCCTATCCCAACTATGCTTTTCACCTGAAGCCCTGGCGAAGTTTTATTAGGGCCAAAAATTCTAATTTTATCATCGTATATTAAGTCTAAACTATACGTAGCTGAAAAGTTTTTATGCAATTTGAATGTAAAGAAATTGGTCATGTACACATTTACATTCTCAGGCTTTTGATAATAGTTTGAGAAAAAATCGGCCCTTCCTCTGTAAGCAATTGTTGGTGTTAAATTGTTGGTATAGTTTACGGTAACAAATAAACCTGTTTCTCGCACAAAATACTTTCCAGTATCTACCCCATATTTTCCTTGATTAGACAAAGCCCTATTTAATACCAAAGTGCTACGAGAAGTTAAGGGTGAAAAGAAAACTGAAAGTTTATTATTGGGTTTATAATCCACCCCTGCCGATAAAATAATATATGCGGGTGACAATAAACTAGAAATAAAACTAGCCTTGGTACCGCTATAGGCATAACCATCAAAAATTTGTGAACGAACGTTTAATAAACCAGAAACATATAATTGACCAACAGAATCAATTTTATAACCATACTTGCTCAATAAATCAATACGGTCATCATTTTTTCGTCCTCCTAAATTACTGGACTGCATAAAACCTAAATTCAAATCAAAATTATTGTCCCAACTATGTCTTGGTCTTTGATAGTAAGCAAAATAGTTAAAGTAGCTAGTAAAAGCCATATTAAAATTATCTCCTCCAGCAGCCCAATTGCTTAGTGAACTTTGCGATAAATTAAAATTGTACATTCCTCCTCTTTTCCAATTCCAAGTGCTAGTATCTACCTCTTTCTTAATGTTTCGAGAGGTTTCATTACGCAATTTGGCAACAGCCACCTCCTGCGCAAAGGAATTGTTTAGCAATAGGCTACAAAAAACAAACACAAGCCATTTCTTCATCAACAACTGATTTTATCAAATATACTAATTTATCTAAATCATTGATTTTAAGCAAAGTATAAAAATTACATAATAAATTCTTAACTCTTTAAGCAGTTCATTTTCAAATAATTAGCATTCATTGTATGACAAGATGGCACTAACCAAATATTTTAACTAAATTTGCAGACTCAATAAACAGCATTTAGTATTCATGGAATTATACGCGAACGATACCAAAACGCAGGATGAAGCAAGACAAGGTGAAGCCTTTGAATCCACTGGCCCAAAAAAGCATTTTGAAAAGTTCTTTTATGTAGAAAGTTATGGTTGTGCCATGAACTTTGCGGACAGCGAAGTGGTAGCATCTATTTTGGAAAACAATGGATATGGAAGTACCCGTAATGCAGAAATTGCCGATTTAATTTTGGTAAACACCTGCTCTGTAAGAGAAAAAGCGGAGCAAACCGTTCGTAAACGTCTAACTGAATTTAAAAAACTAAAGACTCTAAAGCCAGGATTATTAGTAGGCATCTTGGGTTGTATGGCGGAAAGATTAAAATCTCAATTATTGGAGGAAGAAAAATTAGTAGATATTGTAGTGGGTCCGGATGCCTATCGTACCCTACCCAATTTAATTTTAGAAGCAGGTACGGGCCAAAAGGCTGTGAATGTGATTTTAAGTAGGGATGAAACCTATGGTGATATTGCACCTGTGCGTTTGGACAGTAATGGCATCAGTGGATTTGTTTCTATTATGCGTGGCTGTAATAATATGTGTAGCTTTTGTGTGGTTCCATTTACACGCGGTCGTGAAAGAAGCCGTGATGCATTTAGTATAGTTGCAGAGTGTAGAGATTTATTTGAAAAAGGATACAAGGAAATTACTTTATTGGGGCAAAATGTAGACAGTTATTATTGGAATAATCCCGAAACAAATATTTCTGTAACCTTTGCGCAATTGCTAGAAAGCGTTGCCCAAATAGATATTAGTTTACGTGTACGCTTTAGCACTTCACATCCTAAGGACATTACCGACGAGGTTTTATTTACTATGGCCAAGTACCATAATATTTGCAAATACATTCACCTACCTGTTCAAAGTGGAAGCACTAGAATGTTACAATTAATGAATAGAACTTATACCAGAGAATGGTATTTAGCAAAAGTAGCGCGCATTAAAGAAATTATGCCAGAATGTAGTATTTCGGCAGATATCATTGCAGGATTTTGTACCGAAACGGAGGACGATCATCAAGATACCATTAGCATAATGAAAGAGGCTAATTACGATTATAGTTATATGTATTTTTATTCAGAGCGTCCCGGAACCCTTGCTGCTAAAAGATATGAGGATGATATACCTGAAGAAGTTAAAAAAAGAAGATTACAAGAAATTGTAGATGTACAATGGGTGCTTTCCAATGAAAGCAATAAACGTGATGTGGGTAAAACATTTGAAGTACTCATTGAAGGCAATAGTAAAAAAAGTGATCAAGAGTGGATGGGTCGCAATAGTCAAAACAAAGTGATTGTTTTCCCAAAAGCAAATCACGGATTTAAAAAAGGTGATTATGTAAATGTATTGGTCACCGATTTTACAAAAGGTACGCTACTTGGAAAAGCAAGCATATAATTTAGTTAAGTAAACATAAACTATGGAATTACAATCTTTAAAAAACCGATTTAGTATTATAGGCAATACGCCTTCGCTAAACCACGCACTCAATACCGCCGAGCAGGTTGCTGCCACGGATTTAACGGTATTAATTGTTGGTGAATCAGGTGTTGGTAAGGAAGTATTTTCTCAAATTATACATAGCTTATCGGCACGAAAGCACAACCCATTTATTGCTGTAAACTGTGGAGCCATTCCCGAGGGCACCATTGACTCTGAATTATTTGGTCATGAAAAAGGTTCTTTCACCGGTGCAGTTGAAAGCCGTAAAGGTTATTTTGAAACTGTAAATGGTGGAACTATATTTTTAGATGAGATTGGTGAAATGCCATTAGGTACTCAAGCAAGACTATTACGTGTACTTGAAACAGGAGAATTTATAAGAGTGGGTTCTTCTAAGGTTCAAAAAACCGATGTACGTGTAATTGCTGCAACGAATAGGGAGCTAATGGAGTTTACACAAAAAGGAAAATTTAGAGAGGACTTGTATTATCGTTTAAATACCGTACCTATTCGCGTTCCTAGTTTGAGAGATCGTAAGGAAGACATTCCATTATTATTTAGAAAGTTTGTGGTGGACTTTGCCGAAAAATATAAAACCAAGCCCATTTTTTTAGACGAGGAAGCACGTAATTTACTTACCACATATAGCTGGCCAGGAAATGTGCGAGAATTAAAAAACATTGCAGAACAAATTTCTGTGCTCAGTAAAACCGATCATATTAACGCCCAAGTGATGGCTGGTTTTTTACCTGAAGCCTCAAAGCAAAATATGCCAATGGTGACAGGCGCCCCAGTGGGTGAATTTGCCAACGAAAGAGAAATTTTATACAAACTTTTCTTTGACATGAAAAAGGATGTAAATGAGTTAAAGAAAATGTTCTTTGAAATTTTACAAAATCCTTCCATTACTGGTCAAGCAGGCAACTTTACTAGAGAATCCATTATGAATGAATTAAAAGAGGATATTATACCTACCACCCTTCATAATAATAACATCCCTGCAGCAGCAAGCCTACCACAGCACATGCCTTCGGTTCAAATTAACAGCAATCAACCCTTAATCATTGATAACGATGTTCAAACACATTTTGAAGTGGATGAATCTTTGAATATCATGGATAAAGAAAAAGAGTTAATTTTAAAGGCATTAAAAAAACACCGTGGAAGAAGAAAAGATGCTTCAACCGATTTAGGTATTAGCGAAAGAACACTTTATCGAAAAATTAAAGAATACGACATTGAAGAATAAGCATTATTTATCTTTTTTAACAAATAAACTTACCTATGCCATTGTAGCAATGAGCATGCTTGTAAGTTTATCGGCTTGCGGAATTTACAGTTTTAGAGATGCTGTAATCCCCGATAATATTAAGACTGTTAAAATAGGTTTTATTGAAAACAAAGCTAGGTATGTGAACCCTCAATTGGCGCCACTGCTCACCGATAAATTATTACAAAAAATAATTAATCAAACAAAACTTACCAGAACCAATAGTGACGATGCGCATTATCAAATATTTGCAACCATCACTAACTACGATCCTACTCAAACAGTTGGAGTAAGTGCACAACAAGCAACTACCAACCGTTTAACCGTAACAGTTCATGTTGTATTAAAAAAGACTTTGGACAATAAAGAACAAGAATTTGATGTGTCACGCAACTTTGACTTTTCGGCCAATTTAACTTTAAACCAAGCCGAAGGACAATTAATGGAGGACATTGTGCGAAATATTACGGATGATATTTTTAATCAAATTTTTTCAAATTGGTAATTATGTCACAAAGCAATATAAACTCCATTTTATTCCAGTGGTCAGGCCATGAAAGTTTAGAAAGTATTTCCATTGCCGAACTTGAGGCTTTGGTGCATGAAAATACATATAGCCCCAGCTTGCAATTGTTACTTTCCAAAAAATATGCGCTTGAAGGTGCTGAGCAATACACTGATCAAATTCAAAAAGCGGTTAGTTATTTTCCGTCAGCATTGCATTTACACCAATGGTTAGGAAATGAAGCAACAGATGATGTTATTGCACCTAACGAGGAAAAACTAAATACGCTTATTTCGGAGCAATTGGCTCAATTTCAAGAACCGTTAAAGTCCGAGGAACTTGAATTTGAAAAAGAGACCCCTAAAATCGTAAAAGACTATTTTGAGGCCCAAGGTATTGAAATTGACCTTACTACCCTTCCTCAGGATAAATTTACAAAGCAATTAAGGAGCTTCACCGCTTGGCTTAAAGTATTAAAGCATCATGAGGGAAACTCCCAAAATTTGGCTGAAATGGGCGAAGAACAGGAAAAAATGATAGCAATTATAGCCGAAAAGGCCAATAATGCCACTGAGGTGATCACAGAAGCAATGGCTGAAATTTGGATAAAACAAGGCAATAATCGCAAGGCAATAGATATCTATTCTAAATTAAGTTTTATTTTTCCTGAAAAATCCGTTTATTTTGCGTCTCAAATAGAACTTTTAAAACAAAAATAATATGGTTACTTTATTTATAATCTTGATGATTACGGCTTGTGTAGGTTTAGGATTTATTGTATTAATTCAAAACCCAAAAGGTGGCGGTTTAAACGCTAACGTTGGTGGTTTGTCAAATAACTTTATGGGTGTTAAGCAAACAACAGATGTACTTGAAAAAGGTACTTGGATATTTGCTGGTGTAATTGCTATTTTGGCAATAACATCTACTTTATTCTTAACTAAAGGCGATAGTAACGGCAGTAGCAAAAATGTATTTGACAAATTAAATACTACCCCAGTTTCAGCACCTGCAGCTCCTGCAACTCAACAAAACGCAACTCCAAATCAAGCTGCACCTGCTACGCAAGCTCCACCTCCAGCTCCAGTAGAGAAAAAATAATTGCAATTATAACATAAAACAATATTTTTCCCCATCTCCAAAAGATGGGGATTTTTATTGTATTTTGAAATATGAAAAAGATATTCACTTTATTACTTAGTGGATTGCTCATTTATGAAGCAATAAATGTTTTTATCATTACAACTCATTTTGGCAAGGACAAAACAAGTTTTGAATACAAAAATCAAGGACTCTCCCATTTAGCGGATAGCCTAGTAGCCAAAAAAATTATTTTAGATAAGCCTAGCTTTATAGTATTAGCTAAAATATTAAATGTGGAAGACCGCATTAAGCCTGGTAAATTTTTAGTCACTAAAAATACGAGCTTACTAAGTCTTATACGTATGTTACGCAATAACAAACAAGCAACTGTTAATTTAGTTATTAATAAAATAAGAACAAGGGCTGAACTTGCTAAATTCATAGGCAATAACCTTTCTTCAGACAGTTTAACCGCTGCCACTTTTTTAAACAGCAATGATTCACTAGCACCTTATGGAGTGGATACTACTTCCTTGCTTACTTTATTTATTCCCAATACCTATACCATGTATTGGACTACCTCTCTACCAGGTTTAATGCAAAAAATGAAAAGTCAGAAAACAACATTTTGGAATGCAAAAAACCGCATTGAAAAAGCAAAGCAAAAAGGGATGACACCAAATGAAGTATACATATTAGCCTCTATAGTGGACGAGGAAACAAACTATGATTCAGACAAGTCACTCATAGCAAGCGTATATCAAAACAGATTAAACCAAAATATGCTTTTACAAGCCTGCCCAACTATTAAATTTGCCATGCAGGACTTTACACTCACACGCATATATGACAAATACCTAACAAACCCATCACCATATAATACATATAAATTTAAAGGGTTGCCTCCTGGACCTATTTGCACCCCAAGTCCAAAAACCATTGATCTAGTTCTTGATGCCCCAAAAACCAATTACTTGTATTTTGTAGCCAAGTCCGATTTTAAAGGATATCATCATTTTAGTGCTACTTACGAAGAACATAGTAAATTTGCAAAGGAATACCAGCAAAAATTAGATGAATACCAGCAAAGGAAAAAAAAGTAATGTATTAAAATTCATATTTAATATCATACGGGCACTTTTAAAAACCGTATTGGGCCCTACTATACAATTTTTAAAACAAAAAGCCAAAGGCATTTATGTTCCTGGATTTCAAGGAATTAATTTATACCAGGTAGTAAAGTTTTTATCTAAACAATTAAATACCATTGGACTTTATGATCGCGCTTCGGCCATATCATTCAATTTGTTGATGGCGCTCCCAGCTGGATTTTTATTTTTGTTTTCAATCATTCCCTATTTTCCCAAGGCATTTAAAATAAAAAAACAAATACTTACTTTGTTTAAGGACATCGCTCCCAATTCATCCACATACCGTTTTATCGTTGATATCATCAACGACTTATTAAGTCAACATGTAGGTATTTTTTCATTTGGATTTTTATTACTTCTATTTTATGCATCCAATGCAATGACTGGTATTATTCGAAGTTTTGACAAATCCATCATGCAAAACAAACCATTTTTCTTACATCAAAGAATGCGTGCCATCCGATTAACCATCATTTTGATTCTTTTGGTTTTTGCCAGCTTAATTGTACTCATTGGACAAGAACAACTTGCTAGTTTATTGAGAAATGGATTTGATATTGAACAAAGCACCATACTGCCATATTGGAATACGTTAAGATGGTTAATAATTATGATGTTATTATTTATGGGAAATGCATTTATATACCGATATGCTCCTCACATAAAAGAAAAATGGCCTTTGGTTTCTCCTGGCTCAATAATGTCAACAACATTAATGTTATTAACGACTGTAGGATTCTCCTATTGGGTAAATCATTTTAGTAGTTATAACAAAATTTACGGCTCAATTGGTACTGTATTGGTTGTAATGACAATCATATACATGAACGCGCTCATTCTATTAATTGGATTTGAATTAAATGTAAGCATCGAAGTGCTTAAAAACGAAGCTTCAATATCGGAACAATAATCTTTATTTATTAGCCATATCAGGGATTTCAGAAACCTTATAAGCACCTGCATCCAATTTAGCCTTAGTCTCACTAAATGCTTTCAAAGTTAAATCAATCTCTTCCTGTGTATGAACCGCTGTTGGGATTAAACGGTAAATGATATGTCCTTTAGGAATTACAGGATACACTACAATAGAACAAAATATTTTATAATTTTCTCTAATGTCCATTACCATTGCAGTAGCTTCTTCTACTCCTCCTTTCATATAAATAGGAGTCACAACCGAATCGGTTTTACCAATATCAAAGCCACGCTCTTTTAATCCATTTTGTAAAGCCAATGCGTTCTTCCACAATGTGTCTTTTAAGATAGGTTGTGTACGTAGTAATTCCAAGCGCTTTAAGTTTCCTACTACAAATGGCATTGGTAAACTTTTTGCAAAAATTTGAGAACGAATATTATAACGGATATAATCTATGATGGTTCTTGGCCCTGCCATGAAAGCCCCAATAGATGCCATACTCTTAGCAAAAGTTGAAAAATATAAATCAATTTGATCCTGACAACCTTGTTCCTCACCAGCTCCAGCACCTGTTTTACCTAAAGTACCAAAACCATGCGCATCATCCACTAATAATCTAAATGGAACTTTTGTTTTTAAAGCTGCGATTTCTTTTAATTTACCCTGATCACCTGCCATTCCAAAAACACCCTCAGTAATTACTAAAATACCGCCAGACTGTTGTTTGTCTACCAATGCTTGAGCACGGTTTAATTGTTTTTCACAATCTTCCACATCGTTATGTTTGAATACAAAACGATGACCAGGAAGCATTCTTAATCCGTCAATAATACAAGCATGGCATTCAGCATCATAAACAACCACGTCATGTCTTCCACAAATAGCATCAATGGCACTCATAATTCCTTGGTAGCCATAATTCATTAAAATTGAATCTTCTTTATGAACAAATTCCGCTAATTCTTTTTCTAGTTGCTCATGCAAATCACTGTTTCCACTCATCATTCTAGCGCCCATTGGTAATGCTAACCCATATTTTGCAGAGGCGTCGGCGTCCGCTTTACGAATCTCGGGATGGTTAGCCAAGCCCAAATAGTTATTCAAACTCCATACAATCATCTCCTGACCTCTAAACTTCATCTTAGAGCTAATTTCACCTTCTAACTTTGGAAATGCAAAATATCCATGCGCTCTTTCACGATGTTGACCAATGGGTCCGTAGTTTTTGATAAGTCTTTCGAAAATGTCTGCCATATTGTATTAATTATTAATGCAAATTTAATCAATTTTTGTCTTTTAAAGCGCTAATAATTAGCTTAAATTGCAGGGGAATAAAATAAATAGTTATGCGTTTTTTAACATTGGCGTCATTTTTTTTATGGACTGTCACGGCAAATGCCCAAAAAGTACAAAACAATAAAGTTGGTAATGCAAAGCCTAAATTAGTGGTGGGAATTGTGGTAGATCAAATGCGATGGGATTATGTAAATAAGTTCAAACCTTTTTTCAAATCACAAAACGGATTTATGCACTTTATTAACGAGGGTGCGACTTGTGAAAATACGATGATACCTTATGTACCCACTGTCACTGCTTGTGGCCATACATGTGCTTATACAGGTAGTGTTCCTGCTTTGCATGGTATAGCGGGAAATATGTGGTACGATAACGTGAAACAAAGACAAGTATATTGTGTGGAAGACCCAACTGTGCAAACCGTAGGTTCATCTAACAATGCTGCAGGCCAAATGAGTCCAGTTAATGTTTGGACCACAACTATTGGCGATGAATTAAAATTAGCAACCAATTTTAAGAGTAAAGTAATTGGTGTTTCACTAAAAGACAGAGG
Organism: Sediminibacterium sp.; assembly: GCA_023263235.1. The sequence goes on from JALQXE010000093.1 coordinate 35,652, forward strand.
GGCTATAATTCCTGCAGGACATGCCGCAGATGCTGCTTATTGGTATGATTCAAAATCGGGCAATTTTATTAGCTCAACCTATTATGCTCCTTCATTACCTACCTGGCTTACAAACTATAATAATGAACATCATGTAGATAGTTTTTATAAAAAGGGATGGACATTAAGTTTAGCGAAATCGGTATATGAAGAAAACTGTGATGGAGATGAAAACGCATATGAAGCAACGCCTTTTGGAAAAGAAGCAAAGCAATTCCCATATGATTTTAATGGTTTTATAGGCAAAGATTATGGTAAAATTTCAACCACCCCTTATGGTAATAATTTAGTGTTAGACATTGCTAAACAAGCTTTAGTGAATGAAAAAATGGGTGCCGATCAAATTACCGATTTATTAGCAATTAGTTTTTCTTCACCTGATTATATAGGACATTCTTTTGGACCGAACGCTTGGGAAACCTTGGATGGTTATATTAAATTAGACGAATTATTGGCCGATTTTTTTAGCTTTTTAGATAAACAAGTAGGTAAAGATAATTACACTGTATTTCTCACAGCCGATCATGCTGTAGCAAATGTTCCTGGCTATTTAAAAAAGCACAAACTACCTGGTGAAGTATATGGTGATGCAGAAATTAAAAATGAAATTACTGCTTGTTTAAATACCAATAAATTAGACCCTAAATTAGTTTCTTTTGTAGCTGAATACAATGTTTACTATAATCACCCATTAATGGATAGCTTACATATTAGCAATGAAAGTTTAACCAGTTTAATAACCAATTACCTCGAAAAAAAGCCACTCGTATTACAAGTTGTTGAGAGCAGAAAGGCCGCATTTGCACCTTTACCTCAAAAAGCTAGAGAAAAAATTGTGAACGGTTACAATGCACAAAGAGGCGGCGATTTAATGATACTAACAAAATCTGGTGCAGTAGCTGGTTTCCCAACAGGAACCAGTCATGGAGTATTATACAATTACGATGCGCACATACCTTTCCTACTTGTGGGTAATGGGATCAAAAAAGGAGCCATACATACACCAACCTATATGACAGATATTGCCCCTACCATAACCACTCTTTTGGGCATCCAAATGCCGAGTGGAAGTATTGGAAACCCGGTATTAGAAGTGTTAAAATGATAAAACTTATTACTACATAATCGTTTTTTATCTAATTTTGAACTTTAAAATAACAACTATGAAAAAAACATCAATTTTATTTTTAGGTCTTGCATTAAGTTTATCAGCTATGGCAAATTGTGATGGTAAATGCAAAGACAAATCTAAATGTGCTGACTGTAAAAAAGAAGCTAAAGCTAAACACAAGTGTACGAAAGAGTGCATGAAGGATGGCAAATGTGCTGAAATGAAAAAGAAGTAATGGAGTCTGTATCTATTTAACAACTAGTGACAATAAAAAACCCGATAGTTAATTACTATCGGGTTTTTAGTTTTATTGAGCCAGCTTAACGCTAATTTCTTTAAGCTAGTTTCTTTTCCAATTTATTTTTCAAAATAAATAAAATCATAAGAGATTCAAAAGAGACTAGCTAATTTCTTTAAGCTAGTTTCTTTTGAAGATTCGCATCCAACGCATCCAAGAACTCTTCCGTATAAACATAATGTTCGCCATGTTTCACTTTATTTCCATGCACACAAACTGCTAAATCCTTAGTCATAATTCCAGACTCAACAGTCTCCACACAAACTTCTTCTAAAGCCTTAGAGAAACGAATTAATTCTTGATTGTTATCCAATTGCCCTCTGAATTCTAATCCTCTAGTCCATGCAAAAATAGATGCAATAGGGTTTGTAGAAGTTCTGTTGCCTTTTTGATGCTCACGGTAGTGACGTGTTACCGTTCCGTGTGCAGCTTCTGCTTCCATTACTTTACCATCTGGCGTGATTAATGTAGAAGTCATTAAACCTAAAGAACCAAAACCTTGAGCCACGGTGTCAGATTGAACATCACCATCATAGTTTTTACAAGCCCAAACAAAGTTACCATTCCACTTTAAAGCACTTGCAACCATATCATCAATTAAGCGATGCTCATAAGTTATACCTGCTTCAGCGTATTTTGCTTTGAATTCATTTTGATAAACGTCTTCAAAGATATCTTTGAAACGACCATCATATTTCTTTAAAATGGTATTTTTTGTAGATAAATATAAAGGCCATTTTTTAGCCAAAGCTTGGTTAAAACAAGCACGTGCAAAACCATATATACTTTCATCAGTATTATACATGGTTAATGCAACTCCATCCCCTTTATAATTAAACACTTCATATTCTTGAATGGTTCCGTCTTCGCCTTCAAATTTTACAGTTAATTTACCTTTGCCTTTGGTGACAAAATCAGTGGCACGGTATTGATCCCCAAAGGCATGACGACCAATACAAATGGGTGCTGTCCAGTTTGGAACCAAACGAGGAACATTGTTACAAACAATTGGTTCGCGGAATACAGTACCATCAAGTATATTACGAATAGTCCCATTAGGGCTCTTCCACATTTGCTTTAACTTGAATTCCTCCACTCTTTGTTCATCAGGAGTTATTGTTGCGCACTTAATACCCACACCATATTGTTTAATAGCATTGGCGGCATCTATTGTTACTTGGTCATTTGTTTCATCCCGATATTCCATTCCTAAGTCATAATATTTAATATCAATGTCTAAATAAGGTAAGATCAACTTATCCTTAATAAACTTCCAAATAATCCTAGTCATTTCATCCCCATCCAATTCTACTACTGGATTGGCAACTTTAATTTTTTGTCCCATATTTTTTTGAAATTTAATGCACAAATGTACAAAATCTAAGTTTAAAATTAGTCCCATTTTACAAATGGTTGAAGGGACTGTAAAAACTAAGATTTATGATTTACTATTAAGACAGGAATACTTACTTTATGCCTAACAGATTCAATAGTTTCTCCAAAAAAATAGTCTTTCCAGCCGCGGTGTCGATGCCCCCCCATCACCAGCAATTGTGCATCACACTGTTTTACCAGACGTACAATTTCATGAACCCTATTTTTATACCCCAAACAGGTTTTTACCTGATAACCTTTTGAAATAAGCGCATTTGCATAAGTATTTAGCCGCTCTTGATCATTTCTGGTTTCTGTATCATCACTAGCATCTTGTAAATAATTTGCAGCAACACTTTCAACAACATGGATAAAAATAAATTGGGTATCCTGATGTGGTGCATGTTCATAACCACTGGGATGCGCTTGCTGAATTGCTTTTTTTATCAATGCAGCATCTGTCGTTGAAAAATCAACGGCTATTGCAATTCGATGCACTGGAGCATCTGCAGTCCAATCCAATTCAACAGGATGTCCATGAACATCATTCTCAGCGGAATTCTTATGTTTGAGTAAAAGCGGATAAAATGTAATGAACAATAATAATCCTAAAAAAAATACAACTACAACCACAACCCCTAACTTTAACACTAATGATTTTGAGCCACCAAAAAAGTCCCCAGCAAAATCAATTACCAAATGGCTATTTAAATACACCAAAATAGCGGCAATAATCCATGCAAATATTTTTATTTTTATTCCAATAGCAAATTCCCCCATTGTATTTTTATCGCTTACAAAATGAATCAGTGGAATAACAGCAAATCCAAGTTGTAAACTTAAAATAACTTGACTAAATACCAGCAAATCATCTACCCTTTCCTCCCCCATGATCCCAATAACTAATACAGCAGGCAAAATAGCCAGTAATCTTGTAAGTAATCTTCTTATCCATGGATTGAATCTTAATTTTAAATACCCTTCCATCACAATTTGACCGGCCAAAGTACCAGTTACTGTTGAGCTTTGCCCTGCAGCAATTAGCGCAATGGCAAATAAGATAGGCGCTAATTTTGAACCAAGTAAGGGTGCTAATAAGGAATGTGCTTCTTCAATTTTTGCTACATCTTGATGTCCCGTATAAAAAAATGTAGCCGCAGCTAAAATCAAAATAGCAGCATTTACAAAAAATGCTAAATTTAATGCAACTGCACTATCTATAAAATTATAAAAAATAGATTTTCTTATCCCCTTAGTTGTACGATCAATTTTTCTCGTCTGTACTAATGCAGAATGTAAATATAAATTATGTGGCATTACTGTAGCACCTATAATACCCACTGCAATATATAAAGCTTGCGGTGATAAATGAGTTGGGATAAACCCTACTATGGCTTGAGACAGGTTGGGCTTAGCAATAAACAATTGTGCTAAAAAACTAAATCCAATGGTTGCAACTAATAAAATAATAAATGCCTCCATTTTACGGATACCAAATCGTTGCAAAAATAAAAATAAAAAAGTATCTAATACTGTGATTCCAGTACCATAAATTAAAGGGATCCCTGTGAGTAGCTTGATTCCTATAGCCATCCCCAAAACTTCTGCCAAATCTGTTGCAGTTATAGCAAGTTCCGCTAAAATATATAAAGCAAAATTTACAACAGAAGGATAAGTTTCACGATTTGCCTGTGCCAAGTCCATTCGTCTTACAATACCCAAACGCGCGCTCAAACTTTGCAAAAGAACTGCCATAATATTACTCAATAATAAAACCCATATAAGCTGGTAACCAAAAGCGGCACCCCCTTGTAAATCTGTTGCCCAATTACCCGGATCCATATAACCCACACTTACCAAATATGCAGGCCCAATAAATGCAAGTAATTTGCGCCACCCTCGTTTATTTTGAACGGGGACTGATTCATGTAAGGTATCAAGTGATTTATCAGACATAGGATATGGTAAATTTAATCATAAATCCTTTGTAGAACTGCATACGAAAGCCTATTTTAGTGAAAATTTATTAAATGCATAAAGCAAGCATTCTATTTTTATTTGTGTTATTCATTGCATGTGGTGAAAAAAAAGCTGATTTAACAGGAAATACCCCTTTAAAAATCAATGATTTCAATAAAGCATTTAAGTTAGCCTCCCTACCTATAGCCATCTCTGATACCAACCTTTTTAAATTTGTTGATACCATCCAAATTGGCCGAAAAGCCTTAGTGCAATTTATTCCCGATTCTATCGTAGAACAAATCATTTCATCAACAGACAAAAAAGCAATTATA
>JALQXE010000129.1 GCA_023263235.1 Sediminibacterium sp.
TCTTCGAATAATTTTTCTTTAGTCACCGGCTTCACCAAAGCACCATCTTTCAACGATTTGCTTACAATACTATAAGGACCAGTAATCACTACATCACCCACTTTAACACCTTCTACTTGAATATAGTTTAAGTCTTGGATATCGGTTTTTACTTTTACCATTTTTACTTTGTTATCTTTTTGTAAAACAAACACCACTTCACTTAATTCTTCTTCCGCTTTAGCAGGTTCTTCACTGCTAGTATTTGCACTACTTGAAACCTTCGTTTCTTTACCTTGACCTTCTTTATCTCTTGTAGTAACAGCATTTAAAGGAACAGAAATTACATTCACTTTAGACTTAGTTTGAATGTCTGCACTAGCAGTCATACCTGGTCTGAAAGGAAATTTAGCATTCTCCTTAATTAAATCCTGATAGCTTTCCGTTAATAAACGGATATGCACTTTATAGTTAGCTACTTCTGTAGAAGTGGATAATGCATTAGTTGCTGCAGAAACTGGATTAGCAATTTTATACACAATACCTTTAAACTTTCTATTGTTGTATGCATCCACTTCCACTAATGCAGTATCTCCAATTTTTACTTTTGTGATATCATTCTCACCCACATCTACTCTTACTTCAATGCTTTTCATATCTGCCACACGCATCATTTCTGTACCAGCCATTTGTGCAGTACCTACCACTCTTTCACCTTTCTTAACACTCATAGAACTTACAATGCCATCCATTGGTGCCAATATAGAAGTACGAGCCAAGTCTTTCTCTGCTCTAGCCAATTGTGCTCTAACGCCTTGGATCTGCGCTTCACCACTTTTAATTGATTCTTTTGCACCCATATAATTAGATTCAGCAGATCTATATGCTTGTTCAGTTTGCTCGTATTCAGATCTTGAAACAATTTTGTCTGCAAATAACTTCTTGTAACGCTCGTTGGTTGCTTTAGCATTTTCATACACGGTTTTTAATCCGCTCAAATTTGCTTTTACATTTTCGTATTGCGCTTTCACTTGATTTACAGAAGCAGTAACTTGGTCTCTTTGAGAAGAGTAGATGTCTGCATAGATCTTAGCCAACACTTGACCCTTAGTTACTTTAGCGCCTTCCTCTACAAACAAGTTTACAATCTCTCCAGAGATGTCTGGACTTACTTTCACTTCAATTTCAGGGTACACTTTACCGCTTGCATTTACCGACTCGGTAATGGTCCTTAGTTGTACTTTCTCAACGGTCACTTCTGTACCTTGTTCTTTTCCGATCACACCTGCTTTCTTTAAACCCACCAACAACACAACAAGTGCGACAAATCCTACAATACTCCAAATGATTTTCTTATTCATTTTATTTATTTTTACGATACTTTTAATGGATTAAAGAGAAAGTGCTTCTCCTTTATAGAACTCAAGTAATTTAATTCTAAATACATACTCATACTGAGCAGACTTATAATTTACTTTCGCCTTTAAAAAGTTATTTTGATTGTTTAACAATTCTATGGTTCCTAATAAACCTAATTCATAACGCTTAGTTGCAAAATTATAGGCTTTCTCCGCAGAAGTGACTGCCTTTTGAGTTGCGTTTAGTTTATTAAATGCCACCACTGCATTGGTATACGCAGCATAGATATCTTGCTTCAATTTTCTTTGCGCATTTTCCTGTTGTAAACTTACTGTTTGGTAGTTCAACTTTGATTGCTGATAAGCAGTCTTAGATTGATTTGCATTGAAAATTGGAATAGTTAATTGAAAGCCAAAATTTTGTCCAAAGTTATTGTCCATTTGCTTACCCCAACCATTCCAGATATTGCTAAAGTCTCTATTACTAGTAGTGGTTGTATACAATGGACTTTGAACATAATACTTCGCTGTACCCACTGTTACAAAAGGACTAGCAGGAGTAATATTACTATAACCAGCCATATTCACACCACTGATATATTTAAATTGATTAGAGAAATTCGTACTCAATGAATAACCAAAACTTAAAGTAGGATAAAAACCTGCTTTAGCGACTAAACGATTTTTCTCTGCCGCTTTTAAACGAAGGTTAGCCGCTTTGATATTCGGTAGGTTTTGTTCTGCCATATTAAATACATAATCAGGCTGCAAGTCTACAAAGCTTTGTAATTTGATTTTATCTACAGGCTGTACATCCACTTCAAAAGCATCTGCAGCATCCAAATTTAATAATGCTTTTAAACTCAACTTACTTTGTGCTACATTAGAGATTGCAGTGATATAATTACTACTGTCATTCGCCAATTGCGTTTCTAACTCCAATAAATTAATCTCAGGCAACAATCCAACTTCTACCCTCTTCCTAGTTGCAGCCAATTGTTCTGTAGTTTGTGCAATTTGAATTTTCGCAATTTCAGATTGCTCAATAGTAGACAAAACTTGCAAATAGAAAGTCGCTACATTTAAAGAAATATCATTTGAAGCAGTTTGAAGATCGGCAATACTCGCCAACCAATTATAGTTACTCGCTGCTGCAGTATTATTTAGTCTATTATTATTGTACAACTGAACACCTCCGTTTAAGCCAAAATTATTGTACAAAAATTGCGTAGTAGTGAAAGCATTGGTCACAGGGTCAATTGAACGACCTAAACGCATACCTAAACCAGATGCTCCACTCATTGTAGGCAATTGATTTGACTTAGCCTGTTCTGCTTGTAGTTTTGCCAACCTTGCTTGAATATCTGCTTGTTGAACGGATATATTATGCTTAATAGCGTATTCTACACAGGTTCTTAAATCCCATTTTGCTGGCTCCTGCGCATTCAAAGCGCCAGTAAACACAAGAAAAATAAACGAAAAGATGTATTTCATTGTTTGTATTGAAAATTAAAAATTCCTATTACACAATACAAAAGTAAGGCAATCATAAAGAGTTGTCTAATTTTTAGACAAACGGACTTCAAAATGGCTGAACGGCGCTTATACCCCCTTTTTATAGTAGAATAAACGGTATAAAACCAAAACAATAGCCACTAATATGACTGCGGTCAGGGCAGCATATGGTTTATCAATGACAACAGCGACAGCTACAAATGCGTATGAAAGGACAAATAAGATGCAGAAGATTGGCGTCCATCGCTTTAAACTGCCTGTAACCGACGCATCTCCTTGGTTTTTACGTCTTAATATCAATAGAGTTGCTGCCGAAGTACTCATTCCTAAGCAATCTAAAAAGATGCTAAAGCTCAAAACATCATCTACCCCTTTCCCAAAAAATGTGATCAAAATTGTCGTGATCGCAAAAACAGTTAAGCCCGGTATTAAAGCTTCAGTTTTTGCATGCTTATACTGGAATGTTTTAGGTAAAACTTGGTCTTCACTCATTGCAAACATGACACGAGGATTACTCATTAGCAATACATTCACATAAGCAAGCACACTTAACACCATCGCAAAGTCAAATACCTTAGCCCCAAATTTACCAAACCAAGCTTCAAATAAAAGCGACCCAATTGCATTTGCGTTTTTCATATTATCAAATCCAATCACCTGAACATAAGTATAATTAATAGCAAAATATAAAAACAAAACAATGCCGATACCAAAGACAATACCTCTTTGCATTGTTTTTGCAGAACTTACTTCTGATCCAAAATTAATTGTTTGCTGATAGCCCCCATAGGTAAAAAATACAGCCACTAAACTTACCAACAATAACAATGCACCGTTATGTCCATTGTATATATAAACTTTTCCTTCATTAAATCCATGTGGAGGAACCGTTACCCCTTTAAATAAAGAAGAAATTAACAATACAATTAAACTAATCTTTACCACCATCAATACATTCTGTGTACGACTGCTCGTCTTTAGTCCTAACAAATTCACAATATAAAAAAGCCCCACCGACAATGAAGCAATACAAACATTAAAAAAAGTACTAGACGGATGTCCAAATAATAAATCACTCACATAATCGGCACCAATTAATGCAACCACCGCTAGGGATGCAGCATTACTAATTAAAATAAGCACGTTAATAGTAAATCCTACACCCGGATGATAACAATGCGCAAACACTTTATAATATCCCCCCATCACCGGTAAACGTTGTCCAATTTCGGCATAAGTTAAAGCACCGAATAATGCAATGATACCACCAATCATCCAAGCACTAAAAAAAATAACAGGAGTACCCGATTTTGCAGCGATGGTAGCAGGCGTTTTAAAAATACCCATTCCTATTACTAAACTCACCACAATCATGGTTAAACTAAAAAAACTAATGCCTTGCTTATGTTTCATTCTATATTCTTTTAATGCGCTGTTTACTTGAAAGCATCACAATGCTTTGTTAAGGATAAATATATAAAATGTTAGCTAGTTTTCAACAATGCGTTAATAATTAAAATTACATAAACCCTATATTCTGTATATGTTTGTGCTGGAATTAGGTTCATGAAAATGATTAAAAGGGAATCCAGTAAAAGCTGGAGCTATTCCCGTAGCTGTAAGTTTATCGTTGTTTACAACGAATTGCAATAATCCACTGAAGCAATTTGGGAAGGATGCAATTTAAAAGAACAAGCCAGAAGACCTGCCTAGTTAATTTATAACCAACAGCTTTCGGGTAAAAAGCAGGATTGTAAAAACATTGTTGAAAAAAGGATTAAACTAAGGCTTCTTTATCCATTTTCAACAATCAATTATGGTTCTCTAATTCTTGAAAGCTCATTGTTAACCACAAAAACAAAACAATGAGCAAAAAATTAATCACGCTCTCGGTTGGCTTAATAGCAACCACCCTTCTCTTTGGGCAAAAAGACAGTAGTAAATTAGATGACGTAATTGTCACAGCCAACAAAATTGAGCAAAAGCAAAACAGCACCGGAAAAGTAGTTACCGTAATTACAAGCGAGCAGTTAAATGCGCGCGCAGGACAAACTGTAGCACAGGTTTTAAGTGAACAAGCTGGCATGTATTTACCAGGTGCATTAAGTAATGCTGGAACCGTTCCAAGTATATATATGCGTGGGGCATCCAGTGGTCGTACATTAATTTTAGTAGACGGCGCTCCAGTAGGTGACCCCTCCATGATTAGTAATGAGTTTGATTTAAACCTAGTACCCCTTGCGCAAATAGAAAGAATAGAAATTTTAAAAGGATCGCAAAGTACACTTTACGGTTCAGACGCTATTGGTGGTGTAATTAATATTATAACAAAGAAAAAAGCAGGCAGCTTTATTACGGGAGGTGCAAGCAAAGGTACCTATGACACCAAAACCAATCAAGTTGCTTTTAATGGAGTGCTTGCTAAAATAAATTATACCCTTGGATTTGAAAATCAAAAAGCGGAAGGATTTTCTTCAGCAATGGATAAAAACAATACAGGTAATTTTGATAAAGATGGTTATAAGAATAATAGTTGGTATACTAAATTAAATTACAACATCAACGATAAATGGTCTCTTCAAGCAAATACACGCAAAACTTCCTACAAAGCAAGTATTGACTATGGTGCATTTAAAGACGACAAGGATGAATATTTTAACAATGCTACCACCATGTCAGGATTGCTATTAAAATACAAAAAAGAAAAGTCTGTTTTTCAGTTTCAATATCAATACACCACACAGGATAGAAGTTATTTAAATGACAGTGCCGATCGTACTTATTTAACATACGAGAATAATGTATACGCGGGAAAAACACATTTTGCAGATGCTTTTTTATCAAAGTCAATTGGAAAAAATGTGCAATGGATAATAGGTTCTGATTTTAGATATGGATCCTATAATCAAACCTATGAAAGCATAAGTGCATGGGGGCCCTACAATGAAAGTTTTAAGGACACTTTTCAATATCAAAATAGTTTGTATGGTTCTTTATTAGTAAATGATGCATCCAAAAAATGGTTATTGGAACTAGGAACAAGATATAATCATCATTCTCGTTATGGCGACAATCAAACGTTTACAATGAGTCCTTCCTATGTTATTAAGCCTGGCATGCGCATTATATCCAGTATTTCTTCTGGATTTAAAGCACCTAGCTTATACCAAATAAGTTATAATACTAATTTAAAAGCCGAAACTTCGATGAATGCCGAAATAGGTTTTGATTTTAAATCAAACCCGGTAGATGCAAGAGTGGTTTATTTTAATAGAACTATTAACAATGGTATTGATTACAATTATATTGATTATAACTTCTTTAATTTCATTAAGCAAAAAGTAAATGGTTTAGAAGTAGAATTATCACATCGTTTACCTAAAAATCAATGGGTAAGTGTGAATTATACTTTATTAAATGGCCAAGAGACGAATCAAAATAGAATCACCACTACCGATACCATTACGTATAACTACTTATTAAAAAGACCAAAGCATAGTGTACAATTACAATACAATATTGAATATAAAAAATGGCAGGCTTCTTTATCGGGTCGCTACATAAGCAGCAGGTATGATGTAGGTGGTTATGCAACACCAGATGTTAAATTGGATTACTTTACATTATTTAACGCCCATATTCAATATAGAGAAAACAACTGGCTTAGTTTTTACTTAGATGTACAAAATATATTACAGGATCGTTTTCAAGAAATTTATGGATACAATACCATGGGCAGGATGATACAGTTTGGTTTCAAATTGCATTAACAACCTTTAAGGGTTAGTAAATAAAAAAAGCTTTGTATCTTCATATAAAGCTTTTTTTATGCATTTTAATTTTAATGAACTCGTTACAGTTATTTTTACTTTGTTTGCCGTAATTGATATCGTGGGATCAATTCCCCTTTTAATTGCCATGAAGGAAAAATCGGGTGTCATTAAATCTATGCAAGTAACGCTTATTTCTGGGGGACTCATGGTTGCCTTTTTATTTTTAGGAAAACCTTTTTTAAGCGTATTGGGATTGGATGTAAAGTCCTTTGCTGTGGGTGGTTCTATTGTGATATTTTTATTAGGCCTAGAAATGGTATTGGGACATGAAATTTTTAAAGGAGATAAAAATGGGCATACCGGTTCGGTAGTGCCTATTGCCTTTCCTATCATTGCAGGAAGCGGGACTTTAACAACCATTATGTCCTTAAAAGCAAACTTTGAAGAAATTTATATTTTACTGGGCATCCTAGTTAACTTGGCAATTGTATTTGCTGTATTAAAGTCATTGAATATAATAGAAAAACTGCTAGGGCCCGGAGGCTTACTAGCAGTTCGTAAATTTTTTGGCGTTATCCTTTTAGCCATTGCTGTGAAGATATTCTCAAGCAATGTGGGAGCGCTAAAACGTTAAAAAGCGAATTTGCAACTTAATATATAGTTTCTACCAACTGCCGAAATGCCACTCGCAAAATAGCGGTAGTTTAAATCGGTAATATTTTCAATTTGGAAACCTACATTTATATTTTTAGCAGGTGCATAATAGCTAGAGAAGTTCAATGTCATCCAACCAGGCATACCATCATTGGTGGCGTAAATTTCATTGTCTTCTCCATTCAAATTATAATCCGCAATATGTTTCCATCCGTTAAACACAGAAAACAATTCGGCATTCAATTTAGCCGTTCCATGTTTTAAACCAATGCGTCCATAACTTGGAGGAATATGATCTAATGGCATATCCCTCACTCCATCATTATAAGTACCTTTTGTATAAGTATAAGTAGCTGTTAAATCGGTATTGTACATAACACGCAATCTACCATTTACATTAAACCCGTACACAGTTGCTCTGGCTTTATTCTGCGTTGAATACACAGCACTTAACACTCCTTGATACACAATTTGCGATTTACCATTCCAAGTAAATTTATCCGCTACCAAAGCATTTTTAAACCAGGTATAAAAAACACTCGTACCCCATGAATAAGCAGCTGAATTTTTTGAAATATTGATCTCGGCATTATAAGTGTACTCAGGTTTCAAATCCTTATTAGGTACCACTACATAACCCGTTTTCGTATCAAATACTTTGGTTAGATCATCAATATTAGGTGCTCTAAAACCACTGCTCAATCCAAAAGCAACTCTATACCCATTATCTGCATTGTAGGCCAAACCTATATTACCCGTAATTGCAGCATTGGATTGTTTCGCTTCTGTAAAAGGAAAATGCATTAAAGACGTGTCTTTAAATTGTGCATTCAATTGTACTAAATTAAAACGCAAGCCATCATTTAATACCCAATTTGAATTTAAATTTTTGGTGTGTTGCACATACAAAGCCTGATATGCCATATTAGTAGGGCCATCACTATAACGAGTAGTGATTGCACTTTTTACTTGCGTACTAATATTGTTTCTATATGCAGTTGAATTTACAATGTCATAGTAGGATTCAATACCAAAATGTACTTCTCCATTTTTATCCTTGTGTAAAAAATCGGCATTCACTCCTACAATATTTACTTTCTCTAATCTAAAATCCTTATTACTGGATTTAAATTTTCTGCTTATCCTACTCTCCTCCAAATGTTGGTAATTGGCATTAATGGTCATTTCATGAAAATAACCGCTTAAATTCGTTTTGCTTAATTTATAACCCACCATGTTTCGCACTTGCGGTCCATAATACCACTCAGCATAAGTTGGTGTACCATTAGATGCAGTTTCGGTTAAGCGATCGTATCTATTAATGTTCGAAGAATTAGAAAGTTGAATATTTAATAAATGCGCTGTGTTATTGTTGGGTTTAAATAGTACTTTTTGCAATAAATCGGTTTGTGTATATCCCGTTGTTTTTTGAATATTTACACTATTGGTATTGCTGTTTACAATATCTACTCCGTTTTCGTTGGTTACATAAAATAAACGTTTGCCAAAATTAGGATAGGCACTTGAGCGATTATTACCCTGCCGTAAATCACCAAAACTACTATGGGTAAATGAAGTGAGATATGCCCATTTATTATTGGCAATATTTACATCCACATGGGTACGGTTTTCATTTTGACCATTGGCATAGCGGTATACCAAATTGCCATTCGTTTTCCATTGTGCGTTATTATTTAAATTAGGATTTTTAGTAAACATATTTACTACGCCACCTAAAGCATCACTGCCATACATAGTGGAACTAGGCCCATATAAAATTTCTACTCTATCCAAAATCATATTGTCCACTGTAATAATATTTTGTAAGTGACCGGCCCTAAAAATAGCACTGTTCATACGAACACCGTCTACCATTAATAAAACACGGCTGGCCTCAAAACCTCTAATTACAGGGCTTCCGCCACCTAATTGACTTTTTTGAACAAAAACCTGCCCCGAAGCCATTAAAATATCGGCTGTATTTGCTTGTTGATGCATTAAATTTTTATCGGTAATTAAACCAATGGTTTGTACTATATTTTTTGAAGGCGTTGGAAATTTATTAGCATACACTACTACCTCTTGTAAGGCTTTAGTAGTATCATTTTGTGCCATTAAATTTGACGTAACTCCAAAAAATAAAATAGTCGCTATAATATTGCGCATTATTTATTTTTTAAAAAGAAAGTAATGTCTCTAAAAAAAGACCTGTCTTGAACTTGTTTAAATTAAGAAAGCACAATTTTGGGAGGGGGAGACTGTTTGTAAAGGAATACCTTATAATGACTTTGTAAATAAATGCTATTCTGTGAACACTTATTTTGATCTAAAGAAATTGAAAATTCAGTTATATTATGATCAAAAACAATTTTTGCAATATTAAGTTTTAAACCGTGCGTGGTGGATTTAGCAGTTCCAGCTTCTCTATCTTTTTGAAACTTTGTTTTATTTGAAACCATAATTACTTCTTCCTCATCCGAAGCCGCTTTAATTATCCAACCCTCTTTTGTTTGCTCCATCGCAACAATATCGTACAACATTCCTTTATAAGTAAATTCGCGCCCTTCTTCTTCCCACTCATATCCTTCAGGTAAAACATTTTTATCTTTTACTTCCAAGGAAACAAGGCTGTGGCAAACATCGTCTTCCTTAAAAGTTCCGTCTTTAATTTGTGAAAATACTTTGGTCTCATGAATATGCTCTTGTAACCAATAAAAATAAGCAAGGCTACTTGTAGACAAAAAGAGGGCTACTAAACATATTATGGAGATAATCTTTTTCACTCATTCTAAGATACATAAAAATAGAACAGAGATTAT
>JALQXE010000137.1 GCA_023263235.1 Sediminibacterium sp.
TCAATTAGAAGATAAATACAAAGCGCCCCATAAATTAAGTAATGGTGATTGGAACCACGATACCATTGGCATGGTGGCATTGGATATCAATGGAAATTTAAGTGCAAGTTGTACTACTAGTGGTGCTGGATTTAAATTAAGAGGTCGTGTGGGAGACTCTCCTATTATTGGTGCGGGATTATATGTAGATAATGAAGTGGGTGCAGTAGTTGCAACTGGTCAAGGAGAGGATGTGATTCGTGTTGCAGGATCAAGTGCTGTTGTAGAGTTCATGCGTCAGGGTAAATCACCACAAGAAGCTTGCAGATTGGTAATTGAAAGAGTAAGGCGCATCAAAAAAGAAAAAGCAGCAGATATTCAAGTTTGTTTTATTGCATTAAATAAAAATGGCGAATATGGAAGTTACGCGCTTCATACAGGTTTTAATTATGCTGTACATACAACAGAAGGCAACAAGTTAATTGAATCACCATTTAGCGTTTAGAACATTGTAATATTATTAACAAAGGATTTGAAAATAATGAGTAATCAAAAAATTATCTTAGAAGTTGCTGTTTTTTCTTTGGAAGCAGCGATTTCAGCATTCAATGCCGGTGCAGATAGAATTGAATTTTGTGAGAATCCAAATGAAGGAGGCACTACCCCATCTTATGGCAGTTTAAAAACACTCATTCAACAAATTAACAAACCAGCATTCCCTATCATTCGACCAAGAGGAGGAGATTTTTTTTATACACAAGCAGAATTTGAATGTATTAAAGCGGATTTATTATTGGCCAAAGAACTAGGTTATCCTGGTGCTGTTATTGGATTATTAAACGCAGATGGAACCATTGACAAAAAAAGAACAAAGGAATTAGTAGCATTGGCAGGACCCATGCAAATTACATTTCACCGTGCTTTTGATAGATGCAAAGACCCTTTTAAAGGATTAGAAGATATTATAGAAACTGGTTGTAAAAGAATTCTTACAAGTGGTCAGGTACCCAATGTTGGTGATGCAATTCCTCTGGTTAAACAATTGGTAGATAAAGCTGCTGGACGAATTATTATTTTACCTGGCAGTGGCGTTAGAGCAAATAACTGTCAACATATAATTAAGGAAACGGGTGCTAGTGAAATACATAGTTCTGCAAGAAAAGCGATAGCATCTAAAATGACATACCATGCTGCAAGCATGCAAGAAAATATGATTTCAATGGGTGTAGATGAAGCAGAAATTAAAAAAATGTTAGTAGCACTAAATTAAGCGCAAAATTAGATGCTAGCCTTTAATATAACATTCTTACTCTAATCGTTTCTTTAACATCTCTTAAAAGATCAATTGCTTTTTTAGATAATTTAGAATCTACATCTAATACAACATATCCAACTTCTTCATTGGTCTTTAAATATTGTCCAACAATATTAATTTTGTTTTTAGACATTACCGTATTAATTGCACTTAAGACACCAGGTACATTTCGGTGAATATGTAATATACGATGCGCCCCATCTACTGGAGGTAAACTTATAGATGGTATAGAATGAGATCCATTGGAAACGCCGCGTTCTAAGTATTGATACAATTTAATACTTACGTCTTCACCAATATTTTCCTGCGCTTCTTCGGTTGAACCTCCTATGTGCGGAGTTAAAATTACATTTGACAAACCCTGCAAAGGTGTTTTAAATTTATCCCCATTTTTTTCTGGCTCCCAAGGATAAACATCAATTGCTGCGCCAGACAAATGTTTTGATTTTAATGCCGCAGTCAATGCATCTAAATCAACTACTTCGCCACGTGCATAATTTATCAAAATAGCACCTGACTTGCATTGCTTGATTACATCTTTGTTGATTAAATTTTTGGTTTGTTGTGTTTCGGGAACATGAACGGAAATAATATCCGAGCTACTTACTAATTCTTTTATTGATTTTACGGAAACCGCATTTCCTAATGGCAACTTAGTTTCAACATCATAAAATTTTACTTTCATTCCCATGGCCTCTGCCATGATTCCAGTTTGAGTACCTATGTTGCCATAACCTATAATACCCAATGTTTTTCCTCTCAATTCAAAACTGCCTTTGGCTTCTTTATTCCAAATACCCTCATGTGCAGCTTTGTTTTTATCCACTATTTTACGAATAAGCATAATAGAAGCCCCAATCACTAACTCGGCAACACTTCTTGTATTACTGTAAGGAGCATTAAATACAGCTACCCCTTTTTGTTTACATGCTTTAATATCAACTTGATTCGTGCCAATACAAAAGCATCCTATAGCTTGTAATTTTTTTGCACTATCCAAAACTTTTTTGGATATAAATGTTTTAGAACGAATTCCTAAAATATGTACATCTTTAATCACTTTGATTAATTCTTCCTCACTTAAAGCCCCAGCCATTTTTTTCACATCAGTATAGCCCTGTATTTTAAAATATTGAACTGCTTTTTCGCTAATATTTTCCAAGAATAATACCTTGATTTTTGCTTTGGGATAACTGGTGTGATCTAGATTGCTCATACAACAAAGGTAAAAAATATATTGCTACATACATGCATGACAATAAAATGTAATCTTAAACGTTATACATAAAATTTACTGACGCTATAAAACTAACAGATGATTGTGAGAATGTCATTTTTGCTTGGAATTTTCTTGTTTACATGTGCTTGTGGTACTAGCCAACACAACAACAGTAACATTGATTCATTATCCAAAGTCCTTACTCCTGCATTAAAGGAACAATATGCATCACAATTAAAAACTAAATATGAGCAATTATTTAAGAACCAATTTAGTGGTCAAATTGTAGTTGCTAAAAATGGACAAATTGTTTTTGAAGAATATAAAGGTTATGCAAATATGGCTGAAAAGACTTTAATGAATGCAGAGACCCCAATTCATTTAGCTTCTATTTCAAAAACCTTTACGGCTATGTCTATTTTAAAACTATGGGAGAATAAACAAATTGATTTGAAAGATCCAGTAACTAAATACCTTCCTAAGTTTCCATACACATCTGTAAACATAGAACAGCTTTTGAGTCATCGCAGTGGTCTACCCGATTATACGTATTTAATGGACCCACCAAAATATATAACGGTAAAGACGAAAACAAAACGTGGTAAATGGGTTAGCAAGTTACAAATTGACCCCAAAGCTAAAAACTACAAGGAAACCAATTATAATAACCAGGATGTATTGGACTTTTTAGCAGATAAAAGACCAGCTCCACAAGCAAACCCAGACAAAGTTTTCAAATATTGCAATACGAACTATGTAATTCTTGCCTTAATTATTGAAAAAATAACAGGTAAAGACTTTCCAACTTACATACAGGAAACCATATTCAAGCCTTTAAAAATGGAACATAGTTTCATATTTTGCCAACAAAATATAGATAAATATCTACCTTCCTATACTGATAAATCTATTCCATATAAAATTGAAAAATACGATCTTATATATGGTGATAAAAGTGTATATAGTACCGCTAAGGACCTACTTTTGTGGGATAAAGCTTTAAGAGGAACTAGTTTTTTAACGCAAGCCACACTTCAAATGGCCTATGAACCAAAAAGTCCAATAACAAAGGATTATTACAATTATGGCTTTGGATGGCGCATGATAGCAAACCCTAATGAGGATAAATTAATATTTCATAACGGTTGGTGGCATGGAAATAACACAGTGTTTACAAGACTCATTAAAGACGACGCTACCATCATTATTTTGGGAAATAAATACAACAAAACCATCTACAAAGGCAAGCAATTTGCCAATGTATTTACAGGTAAATCAGATAGCACTCTTGTTGAAGAGTAAAGTTGCCCTTTTTTGCCTTTTTTTGGCCTTTTCACCCTATTTTTGCAAACCTTAATTGAAACTAAACCAATAACTGAATTAAGTAAATTCTTATGAAAGATCTTCTATTTTATGCCGTTCCGGCAATGGGTATTGTAGGTTTACTATATACTCTTTTAAAATTCAACTGGGTATCTAAACAAGATGCTGGTAACGCACGTATGAAAGAAATTAGCACATATATAGCGGAAGGTGCGATGGCTTTCTTGAAAGCAGAGTGGAAAATATTGGGCTATTTTGTGGTAATCGTTGCCTTATTATTAGGTTTTATGGCGCAACAAAATCCAGAAGGAAGTCACTGGAGCATTGCAATTTCTTTCATTATTGGCGCTGTATTTAGTGCTACTGCTGGTTATATTGGTATGAAAATTGCAACCAAAGCGAACGTTAGAACTGCCGAGGCTGCAAAAACAAGTTTAGCGCGCGCTTTAAAAGTATCTTTTACTGGTGGTTCTGTGATGGGCTTAGGCGTATCAGGATTAGCAGTTTTAGGTTTAGGTGGATTATTTTTAGTATTGAAACAGTATTTCTTTGTTACAGGTGACCCAAAAGAAATGCTAAAAACTATAGAAGTATTAACAGGTTTTTCCCTAGGTGCTGAATCTATTGCTTTATTTGCGCGTGTAGGTGGTGGTATCTATACCAAAGCAGCAGACGTTGGCGCCGATTTAGTAGGAAAAGTTGAGGCTGGTATACCTGAAGATGACCCTCGTAACCCTGCAACTATCGCAGATAACGTAGGTGATAACGTAGGTGACGTTGCCGGAATGGGTGCCGATTTATTTGGCTCATACGTAGCAACTGTATTGGCTACAATGGTTTTAGGTCAAGAAGTTACCGCTGCAGCGGGTGCAAAATTAGTGGATGACTTTGGTGGTTTATCTCCTATTTTATTACCAATGTTAATTGCCGGAGTGGGTATATTATTATCAATCGTTGGTACTTTCTTTGTAAGAATTAGTGAGACTGCTGGTTTAAATACTGCGACTGTTCAAAAAGCATTGAACATGGGTAATTATGGTTCAATGATTTTAACTGCAATTGCTTGTTACTTTTTAGTATCCAATGTTTTACCAGAAACTATGTTTTTAAGAGGTTTAGAATTCTCTAGAAATGGAGTAATTGGTGCTATTGCCGTAGGTTTAGTTGTAGGAACTTTAATGAGCATTATTACTGAATTTTATACCGCAATGGGTAAGCGTCCAGTTTTAAGTATTATTAAACAATCTAGCACTGGTCACGCAACAAATATTATTGGAGGACTAGCTATTGGAATGGAATCTACTTTCTATCCAATTTTAGTTTTAGCTGCAGGTATATATGGTTCATTTGCTTGTGCTGGTTTATACGGTGTTGCTATTGCTGCTGCAGGTATGATGGCTACAACAGCAATGCAATTAGCAATTGACGCCTTTGGTCCTATTGCAGATAACGCA
>JALQXE010000048.1 GCA_023263235.1 Sediminibacterium sp.
TCTGCATACATTTGTGCCTTTCCCTCATAGGGATGCTTTTCCCATGAAGGCTCATTTGCAATCGGGTTTGCCGTAAGTAATGAAAGAATACTTATTAAAACACTTTGAAGGGTCATTACTGATGTCCAAGAGGGGCCGGGATATGTTCCCAAAATAGACAAGCATACTTTTCCATTGACATATAAGTTAGGAGGCTATCCACATGTTATGACGCTCCCCTTAAGGTCTTAGAATTGATTTCGACACTAACATGCTTAGTGAGTCTATGGTTAGGTGATTCTTTCACTTGGTATTCCCAAAGTTGGCTTTGATCTTTGATTTCATTTTTTTCAGCGAAATCTTTGATAATCAAAACCGTTTGGTTTGAAATTTCTGTTTTTTCAATTCTGAATTCGAAGTATTCATTTTTTTCGGAATGAAGCCAATGGTACTTTATAAATTTATCTTCTTCTAGTTCAATAACTTGTGCTTTATCTGGCTCACCGCCGCCCCAAGAAAAACTAAACTCACCATCCCATTCGTCTACTTTGTCGGCAAACCACTCTTGTAAACCGGCCGGCGTTGATAAAAACTCATATAAAATACCTGGAGAGCATCTCACTGGAAATTCTAATGTAAATAATTGCTTCTTACTCATTGCGTTGTCTATTTTACTACCCTTGTAGTCACGCAATAATATTAAATAATCCAACCCCGCCAAATGTTTTTTTATACCACTTTTGTAAATATGTGTAAAATACGGGTTCGCATTCTTCTATACTTATTTAATACATTGAAAATCAATATATTAAGATAGATTCGATTCTTGTTAATTTTTACAAATAGTTGTCAAAAAATGGTTAAAATTCGTTTCAGTTCAACCTATATTTGCAGCCCAAGCTATTATTGGCTGGGTTTATCAGGGAAAATCAAGCAGTTATGTTTCAAGGTTTATCGGAAAAATTAGAAAGTGCGTTTAAGAATTTAAAGGGTGAAGCGCGCATCAATGACCTCAATATTGCTAATACCATTAAAGATATTAGACGTGCGCTCATTGACGCTGACGTAAACTTTAAAATAGCCAAAGAATTTACAGAAAGTGTTAGGGATAAAGCGGTAGGACAAAAAGTTTTAAATGCCGTAAGTCCTGGACAATTGATGGTAAAAATTGTGCAAGATGAATTAACGGAATTGATGGGTGGAGAAGCTGCTACATTTAATGCAGTAGGAAATCCAGCCGTTATTTTAATTGCAGGTTTACAAGGTTCTGGTCA
>JALQXE010000124.1 GCA_023263235.1 Sediminibacterium sp.
TCCATTGAACACCATTTTCATCAAACTTTGTATTACCTTCGGTGAAGGCAATTTTAGAAGTTGTGTCTGGCGTTTTACTGATACAAACTAAAATTTTCATGTGCTCCAATTTTTGTTTAATTTAATTAGTTGTTTATGCAACTAATGCAAATATAAGATAGTTTTTGTACCCAAAAGATTGAATTTTAAATAGGATGAATAGAATTGAAAAAATACTTGAATTTCTAAGTCAACAACCTAAAGACAATTTCTTAAGACACGCACTGGCATTGGAATTCATTAAAATAGGCGAGGATATAAAGGCCAGGGATTTATTTATAGAAATTCTTACCAACGCCCCCGATTATATTGGGTCTTATTATCACTTGGCCAAGGTCATGGAAAAACTCCAACAACGTGAAGAAGCCATCATTTGGTATGAAAAAGGGATGGCTGCCGCAAAACAGGCCAAGGATGATCATGCATATAGAGAATTACAGAGTGCTTATGAGGACTTAGTATATTAGTCGGTCGTTTAGTTTTTTATCAATGAGCTGAAAAAAGTCCTCGGGTTTAAAGGTTCTCCATTTTTCAAACTCCATGAGCTCAATATAGCGATTCAATTTTTTTTGTAAGAAATCATGTTGTGCAGCTTGGTGCATATTTATTAATACAGCCCATCCACTTTCATCGGAAAGTTCTTCATATAATTCTTCATAATAATCCTTATCTCCATTGTGAAAATTGAAAACATTTTCGGCAATGATGATAAATTTATAAATGCCTTCATCCATAAGCTTTTCAAGCAACTCCCTTTTAAAAGTCATGATGTCATTTTCAATGGCATCGTTCCATTCACCAATCAATTCAATAATGGCAAATCCCATTTCATACTCGGCAAAAATAATTTTTACGTAAAGGGTTTTGCTGCCCATCTCATCCCATTGTGGATGTATATAATAGTTGTATACGGTTTGAGAAAACTCAAATTCACTATAGGTTTGACCAAAAAATGGGGATCTGGCATCTTCTTCGGCCATGTATAAATGTCTCCAATGATAATAGGGTTCAATTTCGTGCATACCCTTTTATTTTGCTGTCTTATGATAAGCGATTAATCCTTCCATTGGCGATTTAACAATGGATCCAATTTCTAGTTCATAAGCTGTTGCTAGTTGTTTAATAACATCTCTAAATACGTATGCTATAGACCCTGCAAAATGAATAGGGTACAACCATGATTCATTTAATTTATTTAAATGCGCGAAGAAAAAATCGTTAATGCCGTCTTCGATTATATTTTCAATCATATAATGACCTCTGTGCTCCGATAAAAATTGTGCAAAAGAGGCCATATACCTGTTGGGTAAGGGTTGTTTGTAGATGGCGTCTAAAATTTGATCCTTATTTATTTGATATTTACTTTCAAATGAATGCATTAATTCTTCGTCAAAGGTTTTGTACAAATAATATTGCAAAACTTTTTTACCTAGGTATGCGCCACTTCCTTCATCCCCTAAAACATACCCCAAGCCTGGACTGTTTTTGGCAATTTTCTTTCCATTGTAGAATCCTGTATTTGAACCTGTGCCTAATATACAAGCAACACCTTTATCGTGTTTGCAAGTAGCACGTGCTACCGCTACTAAATCAGTTTGAATATCTAGTGTAGCTTTTGGAAATGTGGTCTTCAATGCTTTTTTAATGGCAATAACATTTAAGGGATTACTTAAACCCGTTCCATAAAAATAGACAGCGTCAATAATGCCGGTATCTACTTTCTTATTGAATCCTTTATTAATGGTTGTTATAATATGTTCAGTAGTCAAAAAGTAAGGACTAATGCCAATGGTGTTAATGGTCTTTTTTTGATTTCCTAGTACCACGGTCCACTGACATTTTGTGGCACCACTATCGGCTATAATGTAATTCTTGCGCATAGGTAAATACTTGTGTGTGAAAATAACCTTTTTAGTGTAATTTTAGCGTTTAGAATATGAACATGCAAGAAAATAATAACACAAATTGGGCAACGCCAGTTAAATATGCAATCATCTTATTAATTGGGTTGTCCCTGGGATTTTTTTTAAAAGGAACACTTTCTTTTAAAGGGCTGGAATCAGACAATTCGGTACCGGTTAAAGAAATCATTGATTTAGTGAAATCAAAATATGTAGATAAGCTTTCAAACGATAGTGCGGACTTAAATTTTGTGAATGAATATTTATCGCAATTGGACCCACATTCCTTGTACATAGCACCTTCGGAATTAACAGATGTAAATGATCAGTTAATGTCTAATTTTAAGGGAATAGGAATAGAGTTTCAACAAGTTAGAGACAGTATTTTTGTGGCTTATGTCTTAAAGGATGGTCCTGCGTATAAGGCTGGTTTGCAAGTTGGAGATATTTTATTAACAGCAAATGACACTTTGCAGTTGTCGGGGAAAAAATGGGATGGTGATGCGATTCGTGCCAAATTAAAAGGGCCCGCGAATTCTAAACTAAAATTATTGGTAAGTTCTAATCACAAAAATAAAGTCATTACCATTGAAAGGGATAATGTGACCTCTTCGCCAATAGATGCAGCGTATCAAATTAAACCAGGGGTTGGTTATATTAGAATCAACAAATTTGCAGATAGAACTTATGAAGCATTCATGCAAGCTTTAGAGCCTTTAATTAAAGATAGTATAAAAGGTTTGGTGATTGATTTAAGAGGCAACGGTGGTGGTTTATTATCAGAAGCAGTTGCTATAGCAGATGAGCTCATCCCCGGAAATAAATTATTAGTATATACACAGGGCGAGCATTCGCCAAGAGCTGAATATTATAGTAAGAGAGAAGGTTTATTTGAACAAGGTTCAATTACTGTATGGATGGATGAATCTTCCGCTTCGGCTAGTGAGGTATTGGCAGGTGCTTTGCAGGATTGGGATAGAGCAACGATTGTAGGAAGACCTTCTTTTGGAAAGGGATTGGTTCAACAGCAGTTTAACTTATCCAATGGGGGTGCTTTACGATTAACCATTGCTAAATATTATACGCCATTAGGTAGAAATATTCAACGTTCTTTTGAAAATGGGAAGCTAGCTTATGAGCATGATTTTATAAACAGAATCGAGGAGCATGCTGCTGGTAAAATGGACACCATTGAAAAAGGAAAATCATATAAAACGCCAAGTGGTAAAACGGTATATGGTGGGGGTGGAATTTTCCCAGATCAATGGGTAGCGGGGTCGAATATTATTTTAGATTCGGCATATTCCAATTTATTAGCAGAAAATTTATTGAATGATTTTGTTTTACACTGGTATTTAAAGGAGCAGCATAAAATGAAATCATTTAAGAATAGTTCAGAATTTTTAAATGTATATCAAAAAGTAGATATTTGGAATGCACTATTTCAGTATGCCAATCCAAAGCAAAAAAATATTTTAAAATCGCTTGAAAAAAATAAAATATTCCTACAAAATCAGTTGTTAGCTTCAATGGCAAGAATGCAATGGTATAAGCAGGGGTATTATGAGGTATGGAATCGTTTAGAGGGTAAATATTTGGCACAGCTCCCATAATTATGATTTTTGTCATTAATTTATTTGACTAGGCTCATATAGGCAATTATTAATTTTAAGCAATTTTGCTTAATTAATATGCAGCAACACTGTTATCACTGTGGAAATGATTGTAATGAATCCATCCAGCTTCAAGAAAAATTCTTTTGTTGTGAGGGTTGTAAGATGGTATTTCAATTATTGGATGAAAATGGGATGTGTAAATATTATGATTTAACGGAGATGCCCGGCTTGTCTGTAAAGGGCATTTTTGCATCCGAAAAATACAATTATCTAGATAGTATTGCTATACAAGATCAGTTAATTCAATTTAAGTTAGCAGATCAAGTCCATGTTGTTTTTTATCTACCTCAAATTCACTGTGTGAGTTGTGTTTGGTTATTGGAGAATTTACACAAAATAAATCCAGGGATTATTCATTCACAAACACATTTTGAAAAAAAGGAAATAAAGGTTGTTTATAATCCCACTAAAATTTCATTAAAAGAATTAGTTCAATTACTGGCATTTGTTGGATATGAGCCTATGATTCATCTGGGTGGCAATGACTGGTTGCAGAAAAAAAAGGTGAATAAAAAGCAGCTTTTCAAAATTGGAGTTGCTGGTTTTTGTTTTAGCAACATTATGATGTTAAGTTTCCCTGATTATTTATCAACCAGTATTGGTGATTTGGGGAGCTTAAGGCCTTTTTTCGTTTATCTAAATTTATTGTTGTCGCTTCCAGTTTTATTTTTTAGCGCAAATGGATTTTTTATTTCTGCTTATACTGGACTAAGACAAAAATGGTTAAATATTGATACCCCTATTGCATTGGCTATCTTGGTTACATTTGGAAGAAGTGTTTATGAAATTGCAACGCATACTGGTGGAGGTTATTTGGATAGTATGAGTGGTATTGTTTTTTTTATGTTGGTGGGAAGATGGTTTCAGGACAAATCCTATGATTCTTTTTCTTTTGATAGAGACTACACTTCTTTTTTCCCATTGGGTGTGACGGTTTTAAAAGAGGATAAACAAATTAACAAGCCGTTGTCGGACATTGAAAAAGGTGAAATACTATTCATACGAAACAATGAAATGATTGCAGCTGACGCTGTATTGTTAACCGAGGGAGCATTAATAGATTATAGTTTTGTAACTGGAGAAAACGCACCTATTGAAGTGAAAAAAGGTGCTACGGTTTTTGCAGGGGGTGTACAAAAAGGACTTGCTATTCAAGTGCAAGTACTAAAGCCCGTAGGACAAAGCTATATTACTGAACTATGGAATAGTCCTTTGTTAAATACGGATAAAAATGTTGACAAATCTTTTGTACATCCATGGAGTCAATATTTTACCTATGTTTTATTTAGCATTGCATTTGTTAGTGGTATTTATTGGTGGTTTGTAAATCCACATAATGTGATGACAGCAATTACTTCAGTGCTCATTGTTGCCTGTCCTTGTTCTTTATTGCTAACTGTTACCTTTACTTATGGGAATGTATTAAGACATTTAGGTAAGTATAAAATGTATTGTAAAAATAGTGTTGTATTGGAAGGCATTGAGAAAATTGATACCATTGTATTTGATAAAACAGGGACTCTCACTAATCATGAGGATACGCATTTGCAATATGAAGGGGCGGAAATATCAAAGCACCATGCAAATATTATTTATTCAGTGACTAGGGAGTCTCTTCATCCCTTAAGCCAGTTAATTACCAATAATTATAGTAGCCATGGTTTGGATATTGTTAAAGTAGAAAGCATACAACATATTACCGGTAAGGGGTCGATTGCAAAATGTGAAGGGGAGCCTGTATTTATTGGCTCGGCTAGTTTATTAATAGATCATGGAATACATATCCCCAATCCAGGAGCAGGTGTTTTTATTGCCATTAACAATGAATATTTGGGTAAGTTTAAAATAAACCATGTTTACAGAAAGGGCGTTAAGGAAATGATAAGCCGATTAAAATTACATGGCTATAAAATACATTTATTAAGTGGCGATCATCCCACAGAAAAAAATAATTTAGTGCACTTGCTAGGTGCAGATACACCTATGTTGTTTGAACAAAATCCCAGTGACAAGCTTCATTATATTCAAAACCTGCAATCCAAAGGCCAAAAAGTAATGATGGTGGGGGATGGTTTGAATGATGCTGGAGCGCTGAAAAAATCTGATGTAGGTGTCGCTGTGACCGATCAAACCCATTTGTTTACGCCTGCAAGTGATGCCATTTTGGAAGGCAGTATGATACAGTCCTTGGATCTGCTTTTGGAATATGCCAAAAAAGGAAAATTTATTATTGTTATTATTTTCATGCTTTCCATTGTCTATAATATTGTGGGCATGTATTTTGCCACTAGGGCGGCTTTGTCTCCCATGGTTGCGGCCATTTTAATGCCAATTAGCTCAATTAGCATAGTAGCACTTTCTGCTTTGCTTAGCTATGTTTATTCAAAATCCTTATTTAAGCGCAACTGACGAAAATCATATTTCGGTTGACATAAGTCACAAATTAGGTTTTTGCGTCCTTCTATATTTGTTGCAAATATTGCTCAATGAGTGTGCTCATTATTTTAATTATTGTAAGTGTTTTTGTTGCTGGCGGCTTCCTGATTGCGTTTTTGTGGTCTGTTAAGTCGGGTCAAATGGACGATGATTATACACCTTCTGTTAGAATGCTATTTGATGATGAAGTAAAGGACAACGGCAATTCAATGCATCAAAATATTAAATCAAAAATCAAAACACATCTATAACCTTTTAAATTATCCTTATGCAATTAGAAAGTTTCCAGTACGATAATAAAACAGTAAGGAATTTTGCAATAGCTACCATTATATGGGGCGTTGTAGGAATGCTTGTAGGTTTAATTGTTGCTTTGCAATTAGTATTTCCTACCGTTCTTAATTTTCAACCCTATTTAAATTTTGGTCGTCTTAGACCTTTGCATACCAATGCAGTGATTTTTGCATTTGTGGGAAATGGTATTTTTATGGGGGTGTACTATTCATTGCAACGATTGTTAAAAGCTAGAATGTTTAGTGACACTTTTAGTAAAATACATTTTTGGGGTTGGCAACTCATAATAGTGGCAGCTGCCATTACCTTGCCTTTGGGAATTACAACAGGTAAAGAATATGCTGAATTAGAATGGCCTATTGATATTGCAATTACATTAATATGGGTGGTGTTTGGGTTTAATATGTTTGCAACCATTATTAAAAGAAGAGAACGTCATTTATATGTTGCGGTTTGGTTTTATATTGCCACATTTGTAACGGTTGCTGTATTGCATTTGGTAAATTCATTTGAATTGCCAATTAGTTTATTTAAAAGTTATAGTTGGTATGCCGGGGTGCAGGATGCCTTAGTGCAATGGTGGTATGGACATAATGCGGTTGCGTTTTTCTTAACTACACCTTACTTGGGTTTGATGTATTACTTTATGCCAAAAGCTGCAAATCGTCCTGTGTTTTCTTATAAATTATCTATCATACATTTCTGGGCTTTAATCTTTTTATATATCTGGGCAGGCCCTCACCATTTATTATATACTGCTTTGCCAAACTGGGCACAAAGTATTGGTATCGTGTTTAGTTTCATGCTTATTTTTCCAAGTTGGGGTGGTATGATAAATGGTTTGTTAACCTTAAGAGGTGCTTGGGATAGAGTTAGAGAAGATGTTATTTTGAAATTCATGGTGGTAGCAGTGACCGCCTACGGTATGTCTACTTTTGAAGGTCCTATGTTGTCTTTAAAAAGTATTAATGCGGTTGCACACTTTACCGATTGGATTATTGCACATGTGCATGTGGGTGGATTAGGATGGAATGGGATGTTAACCTTTGGTATTTTATATTGGCTAATTCCAAGAATGTATAAGACAGAATTGTACTCTAAAAAATTAGCGAATATCCATTTTTGGTTAGCCACTTTGGGTATTTTATTTTATGCAATTCCAA
>JALQXE010000134.1 GCA_023263235.1 Sediminibacterium sp.
AAAAATTCAAGATAAAGGATTAGGTAATGGTACTTCTATCATTATCATGGTAGGTATTCTTGCACGTTTACCACAGTCTTTGATTTTAGAATTCGGTTCAAAGAGTCAAAAAGGTGGTGGTGGCTTGTTAATATTTTTAATTGAGATAGCTGTTTTAGTTACGATCATTATGGGCTTAATTGTATTGGTACAAGGAGTTCGTAAGATCCCTGTAACTTACGCAAAGCAAGTAATTGGTGGTGCACAAGTAGGTGGTGCGCGTCAGTTCTTACCTGTAAAAGTAAACAGTGCGGGTGTAATGCCAATTATTTTTGCGCAAGCAATTATGTTCTTACCAACATTGGTTTCTTTTACTAAAATGGAATCAACCCAAGGTATCATTAGAATATTCAGTGATCATAGTAACTCATGGTACATGTTAATTTATTCTATAATGGTTATTGGATTTACCTTCTTATATACTGCTTTAATTTTTAATCCAAAGCAAATCTCTGAAGACCTTAAACGTAACAATGGATTCGTTCCTGGTGTAAAACCTGGGCAACCAACTACCGATTATATTGGTGCTATCATGGATAGAATTACTTTACCTGGTGCTATCTTATTAGCATTGGTTGGTATTTTACCAGGTTTTGCTCAAAGATTAAATGTAACACAAGGATTTAGCACTTTCTTTGGAGGTACTTCATTATTAATTATGGTAGGGGTTATTTTAGATACTTTACAACAAATTGAAACTTATTTATTAATGCGTCAATATGATGGATTAATGAGTACGGGTCGTGTACAGGGCAGAGCTGGAATTGTAGAGTCAAGCATTTAATTTGTTAAATGAATTATATTGCAAACCTGTCCCATAAAGGCAGGTTTGTTTTTTTAGCAACAACTGTAGTTTATGATATATACTAAAACAGAAGAACAAATTGGTTACATGAAGGAAGCTGCTTTGTTAGTGAGTAAAACATTAACGGAAGTAGCTAAAATGTTAAAGCCAGGGGTTTCCACTTTAGACATAGATAAATTGTGTATGGAATTTGCCAAGGATCACAAGGGCACACTTTCATTTTATAATTATCATGGATATCCGCATAATATATGTGCTTCTGTAAATGATGTAGTAGTGCATGGTTTTCCTAATAAATCGCCTTTAAAAGAAGGAGACATTGTTTCTATAGATTTTGGAGTTATATTAAATGGATGGCATGGAGATCATGCGTATACTTTTATTTTAGGGGAAGCCGATCCTGCAGCGATTGAACTCGTGAAAGTAACCAAAGCATCGCTGTATAAAGGCATTGAAAAAGCAATAGTAAATAATAGAGTAGGCGATATTGGTTTTGCTATTCAAGAATATACCGAAAGACATGGCTATGGAGTAGTGAGAGAATTAGTTGGACATGGATTAGGAACATCATTGCACGAGGATCCACAAGTACCTAATTATGGAAAACGTGGTACAGGATTAAAAATGAAAGAAAATTTAGTATTGGCAATAGAGCCCATGATTAATATGGGCACACATAAAGTGTTTACTGATGATGATGGATGGACAGTGAAAACACAGGACGGCAAAGTGTCGGTACATTTTGAACATGATGTATGTGTGAAAGCAGGCAAGGCATTAATTTTATCCGATTTTTCTATAATTGAAGCAGCCGAAAAAGCAAACATTAATTTAAATACATCTTATTATTAATATTCATTTTAATAATAAGTACTAATAAGCATCATTCGGTTACCGTGTTAAATATATTGTATGCGTAAGAAAAAAATAATCGTAGTGGGAGGTGGTGCTGCGGGATTTTTTTGTGCCATACAAATTGCCGAATTGCATCCTCATTGGGACATTATTATTTTAGAAAAAACCAATAAGCTTTTATCAAAGGTAAAAGTGAGTGGTGGGGGTCGTTGCAATGTAACGCATGCCTGCCCAAATGTTGAACTGCTTTTAAAAAAATATCCAAGAGGAGAACGGTTCTTAAAAAAAGCATTTTATCAATTTGCTACTAAAAATACCATTGAATGGTTTGCTCAAAATGGAGTTCAGTTACATACGGAAAAAGATGGGCGTATGTTTCCTACCACCAATAGTTCTGAGACGATTATTGATTGCTTTTTAAGAAAAGTACATCAATATAAAATTCAGGTGTTAACACAGCACGAAGTGTTGGATATTAAGCATAACAATAGTAATGCTTCAATTACAAATACTAGCAATGAAATCAAAAACCAAAACGCTTTTACGATCCAAATGCAAGGTAGGGATCCCATGCAAGCTGATGCTATTTGTTTAGCTACTGGCGGCATGTTAAAATCGGATCGATTAAATTGGTTAACTCAATTTGGCCACAGCATTGTAGCCCCTGTACCTTCTTTATTTACTTTCAATACAGTTGATAAAAAAATTACTTCACTCATGGGTGTTGCGGTTGATAAAGCAAGTATACAGTGGAAGGGACAAAAAAATATTGAAATAGGACCTTTGTTAATTACCCATTGGGGAATAAGTGGG
This sequence comes from Sediminibacterium sp., assembly GCA_023263235.1. Next base: position 2,513 of record JALQXE010000134.1, read on the forward strand.
CCCGCTGCAATTAAATTATCGGCATGGTGCGCGCGGTCTATGGCTGAAACAAATTATGAGGGTGCCATTATCATAAATTGGACAACCACATTTAATGAAGCCACTTTAAAAATGGAATGGATTAATTTTAGAATGGATTTTGGTAAAAGAGAATTGGGTTCAAAAAATCCTTTTGATTTACCACAACGTCTTTGGCATTATTTATTGCAAGAAGCAGGAATTACACTCAACACAAAATGGGCCGATTTAAAAAGTACTCATCAACAACAACTCATACAATTGTTAACAAGATATACTTTAGATATTAAAGGAAAGACCACTTTTAAAGAAGAGTTTGTAACATGCGGAGGAGTGGATTTAAAAGATATAGATGCACAAACAATGGAGAGTAAGCTTGTTCCGGGATTACATTTTGCAGGGGAAATGATGGATATAGATGGCATTACTGGGGGGTTTAATTTTCAACATGCATGGACCAGTGGATGGCTGGCAGCACAACATATGGGTCAATTGGACGCATAATACGAAGCCTTGTATAAAATCGTGTAAATTTTTAATTGAAAATCAACTAGTTGTAAAAGGAGTAAAGTTCATTTTTTAGCCCTTTTTGGGGCTTTTTTTAGGTTAATTTAATACCTTTGCCGTCCGGTTTAAAAACGCCGGTTTTATTATGAAATTATTTTCAAAAAACTTAAACGCAGACGCACAGGAATTCGATGGCGCTACAGCTAGCGAAGCAACTGCGACAACAAAAGCACCTGAGGTTCAAACTGCACATGATGATTTTGACTGGAGCGTTGACAAACGTAACGTAAGTCATTATGCTGAAGCAGAAAGAGTAAAGTATGACAAAGTGTATGATAACACTTTCGTAC
>JALQXE010000135.1 GCA_023263235.1 Sediminibacterium sp.
ATTGTTTTTTGAAACATGTGTAAAAGGTTGCGCTTCAAAATAGGCATTGTATAAATCATAAATAGCGTCCAAACTTAAATCACCGGCTACCACCGAAGTCACAAAAATACCTCTTGTAAAATCACCTCTCCATGGTACAAAATTTATTTGGGCATGATGGTTGCCTTGTAAACTAGCCAAACTTTCTCCAATTTCATTTAAGTGCTGATGTTGTAAGGTTTTATACGCTTGAATATTATTGGCTCTCCAACTAAAATGACTCGTCGTTGATAAACCTTGGCCCGCACCTGTTGAACCCGTAATGCCTGTTGTATACACTTCCATTAATAATCCTTTTGCTGCCAAAGGCAGCAAACCCAGTTGAATAGCTGTTGCAAAACAACCAGGATTAGCTATATAATTAGCTTCTTTAATTTTTTCTTTTTGTAATTCAGGCAAGCCATACACAAAATGCTTATCTCCTATTGTAGCAGTTGAAGCCAACCTAAAGTCTTGTGATAAATCTATGATTTTTACGCCTGCTTTAATTTCATTTGTAGTTAAAAACTTTTTAGCATCTCCATGGCCTACACATAAAAACAGTACATCTATATTTTGATCTAATTCCGACACAAATTTTAAATGGGTGTCGCCTACTAAGTCGGCATGTACTTTACTAACCAATTCGCCAGCACTACTGGTACTGTGCACAAAAGCAATATCTACATTTGGATGACGCAACAATACACGCAGTAGTTCACCACCTGTGTAACCTGCACCTCCAATAATTCCAACATTTACCTTTTGCATCACAAATAATTTATAGTTTATTTTTTATTTGATTCTTTCACGTTGTGAAAAATACTGGTTTGATTACCAAATATTTTGGTAAATCCTCTTACATCTGCACCAGTAAATCCTGTATTCATTTCACCATACTTTCCAAACTTAGCACTCATCAAATCATTGTCGGATTCAATCCCTAAAATCTGGAAATGGTATGGATTCAATTGTACAAAAACATCTCCTGTTACCTGCTCTTGTGAATTGGTTAAATATGCTTCAATGTCGCGCATTACAGGATCTAATATTTGCCCCTCATGCAACCAATTTCCGTAAAACGATGCCAACTGATCTTTCCATGACAATTGCCACTTAGTTAATACATGCTTTTCTAATGCATGGTGTGCTTTTAAAATTACCATCGGTGCTGCAGCTTCAAAACCAACTCGTCCTTTAATACCTATAATTGTATCACCCACATGAATATCTCTACCAATTCCATATGCACCCGCAATTGATTGGATATATTGAATAGCTTCTGTAGGATGTGTAAATGCTTGACCATTTACTTTTTTAATTTCTCCTTTTTCAAAACTTATAACCATTTCTTCCGTTGCACCTTGCTTGGTCATTTGTGTTGGCCAAGCAGATTCAGGTAACATTCCTTTTGAATGTAAAGTCTCTTTACCACCAACACTTGTACCCCACAATCCTTTATTAATAGAATAGGCTGCTTTTTCGAAATTCATTTGAACACCCTTGCCTTTTAAATATTCAATCTCCGCCTCTCTACTTAATTGTAAATCGCGAATGGGTGTTAAAATTTCAACACCCGGAATCATGATTTGAAAAATCATATCAAAACGCACTTGATCATTACCCGCTCCTGTACTTCCATGCGCCACCAACTTAGCGCCAACTTTTTTTACATGATCTGCAATATGCAAAGCTTGACTTAAACGTTCTGCGCTTACGCTTAAAGGATAGGTATTATTTTTTAAGACATTTCCATACACTAAGTATTTAATAATACTATCGTAATAACCTTTTACAGCATTCACTGTAGTATGTGTTTTTACACCTAATGTATACGCATGTGACTCTATTTTTTTTAACTCTTCTTCGCTAAAGCCTCCAGTGTTCACAATAACACTATGTACTTCTAATCCTTTATCCTCAGTTAAATATTTTACACAAAAGGTGGTGTCCAATCCACCGCTAAATCCTAAAACTACTTTCTCCATCTTATTTATTTTTTTATCAACCAGTTTAATAATTTACTTTGTTTTATTTTCATAAAACGTTCATATAATTTAGAATTATTTTTAAAATCATTCGCAGTCTGCTCTGGTGTATGTGGCCCTTTGGGTTCGTATAGCATAGCAGTACACATACAGTTCTTACGATCCTTGCTCATGAGAATTTCATAGTTCACACAACTTTTACAACCTGCCCAAAATTCTTCGTCATCGGTTAATTCACTATAAGTAACTGGCTCATAACCCAACTCACTATTAATTTTCATTACTGCTAATCCGGTAGTTAATCCAAATAATTTTGCACTTGGATATTTTTCTCTAGACAATTGAAAAATAGTTTGCTTTATTTTTTTAGCAATCCCACTTTTTCTAAACGCAGGGGAAACGATTAATCCACTATTGGCTACAAACTGTCCATGTTGCCATGCTTCTATATAACAGAACCCTACCCAAGTTCCATCCTGGGTATGTGCGATTACCGACTTACCCTCCTCAATTTTTTTTGCAACGTACGCTGGGGTACGTTTAGCAATACCCGTTCCCCTTGCTTTCGCTGAGGAAGCCATCTCATCAGTGATGGAAGTAGAATAATGAACATCGCCACTATGGGCTACACGAACTATAATTTGCTGTTCCAAGGATCAATAAAATTTAAAAAAATGACACTTCTGGCGTTTCTAGAAAATTTCGGGGTTTTTTCCACTGATAGGGGCAAGTGCCAATTGCTCGTCCTATCAGAATCCACGTCGCGGTGAAAATCTAACCGCAAGCGGCAACCTGATGGGGCTGTTCAATACAAGGACCTGTGCAAAATTTGCACGCGTTGATAAAATATGTAGTTGGTCCTTTTTCATTAATAATTTCCTTTGATAGGATTTGGACTGTAAAAGTATTAAATAATTAAACAAATATGGCCCATATAGCGCTATAATTTGACTCAGATGTTCTTAAAAGGCCTGATTTAGGGCTAAAATAATAGTTGTTAGTTTTATTTTGCCCCTGGGTAAACGTAATTTTGTTGGAATTAATCAAATAATAGACACCATGAAAAAAACTATTGGACTTATTTGCATATGCAGCACATTTTTGATGACAGCTTGTGGCAATGAGGAAGTTGTAAAAAAAGAAGAACCAATAAAAATGGAAGCAAACGCTGAAAAAACGTATCCTGCATCCTTAGTAAATAATAAAAAAGATCCTAGCTGTGGCATGCCCGTAACTGCTGGCATAAGTGATACAGCGCATTATGAAAAATACATTTTAGGGTTTTGCTCTGAGGAATGTAAAAAAGCAACATTGGATAGTTTACAAAAAAATCCAAAATCAGTTTTAGCGGCTGCTGAAATAAACAGTTCGGCAACCAATAAATAATTACGAATAAATAAATAAGTGAGGGCCTAAAAATTGAAAGGGTTTCTGGAGCTCATTATTTATCTTAACTAAATAAGTAAGCAATATCATCTTTGGTTAAGGACTTAACAAATCCTTCTTCATCGGAAATTAACTCCTTGGCCAAAGATCTTTTTCGGTCCTGTAGTTTTAATATTTTATCCTCAACCGTGTCGGTACATATCATACGATATGCAAATATATTTTTAGTTTGACCTATACGATGAGTTCTATCTATAGCTTGCTGTTCTACTGCTGGATTCCACCAGGGATCAACTATATAAACGTAATCAGCAGCAGTTAAATTAAGTCCTACTCCACCTGCTTTTAAAGAAATTAAGAATACTCTACAGTTAGCATCATTTTGAAAACGCTCAATTGCTTTTTCTCTTTCTTGTATGGTACTACCTCCGTCAAAATACTCATAATCAATGCCCAACTTGGTAAGCTGCTCTTTAATTAAGCTCAACATACCCAAAAATTGAGAAAACACTAAAGCTTTATGATCACCAATGTTTTCGGCTATTTCACGCGTTAGCTCTTCTAATTTAACTGATTCATTTGGATACGCTTCGTCTTTGATAATGGCTGGACTATCACAAATTTGACGCAATTTCATTAAACCTTGTAAGATAGATAATTGTGATTTTTGAATTCCTTTTTCTTCAACCATGCCAATTAATTTATCACGATAATCATTCCTGTAAGCTTCATAAATTTTTCTTTGTGCATCTCCCATTTCACAATACAAAACCATTTCTTGTTTTTCTGGCAAATCTTTTGCTACCTGCTCTTTGGTTCTGCGTAATATAAAAGGGAAAACAAATTTTCTTAGGTGCTCTTTCTGTTCTTTTTCATCAAATTTGTCAATTGGCATTGAGAAATTATGTTTGAAATATTCTACAGTACCTAACATACCTGGATTTAAGAAATTCATTTGAGCATAAATATCAAATGTGTTGTTTTGTAATGGCGTACCACTTAAACACAATTTGTTGGTTGCCTGCAATAAGCAAGCTGCTTTTGTTACTTTGCTTGAAGGATTTTTTATGGCTTGGCTTTCATCCAAAATCACATAATCAAATTTTACTTCAGCAAACATTTTAATATCACTTCTTAAGGTACCATATGTTGTAATAATAACTTCAACAGGATCCTTAAATAACTGAGATTTGCTTCTTGTACCGCCATGGTGAATTTGAAAACTCAAACTTGGGGTAAACTTTTTTAATTCATTCTGCCAGTTATATAAAAGAGTTGTTGGGCATACCACCAATGCCAACAACTTCCCATTTTTTTCTTTTAAATGTTGTAGAAAAGAGAGGGTTTGAATGGTTTTTCCCAATCCCATATCATCCGCTAAAATTCCACCCCATTGTACATCATGTAAGTAATTCAACCACTGAAATCCACTCACCTGATAGGGCCTTAAAATGGGGCTTAAGTGTTCAGGTGGAGGAATATCTGCTATTGAATATTTCTCTCTTATTTTTTCAAACTTTTCTTCTAATTTAAATACCAACTCTTCCTCATCTCTTTGTTCATATAGTTCATCAATGATAGAGAAATGATATTTACTTAACTTAAGATTATCAACCTTCCCTTCTCCCACTTTAAACAATAATGAATATTTGTTCAACCACTTTTCTGGAAGCACCCCTAAACTTCCATCCTTCAATTCTACATATTGTTGCTTATTAGACAACATATTTTTAATATCCTGAACCGATACTTTTTGATCCCCAAACGAAATTTCTACTTTAGCGTCAAACCAGTCGGTGTTACTACTAATATATAATTTGGTGGTGGGCTTTGCAGTGTTAAACTTAAATTGCTTTAAGTTATCAGATCCATATAAAGGGATTTGTTTTTCTTTTAATGTATCTACAAACAAGAAAAACCAATTATTTTTTAATACTTCAGCCCCTTTTAAAGCTAGTATATTCCCTTCATTGGGTCTTATAAATCCAGAATGCAATTGCTCTATAATACCTATTAGGCCTCGTTCTGCAGCCAAATCTCTTTCTAAAATAAAAATCTTATCCCCTTCTTGGTGAATAACCGAAGGGCCATCGGCACTTGTAACTACAATATCCTTATATAAATAGATAGGCTCAAACAATAAATAATCTCTATCTTCTTTTAATAGTATTTGTAACTGCGGTTTTACACCTCTTAATTTTTCTTGTTTTACATTTCCTAATTCTACAACATAAGATTTAGAGAGCGGCAATAAGGTAGATTGTAGGTAAGCAGGCCAATTTTCTAAATCAATCTCATTGAAGCCGGTTGGCATAAATTTTTCAACCCATTGTAAATCCTCTTTTTGTTTCCAAACAAAAAATTGATGATGGTACTGGAAAATAAAGTGTGATTTGGCATGGTTATCTTCTAATGAAATTTTACCCTCTGGTAAATTCACTTGTGCATAAATAATATAACTATTTACCTCCTTCTCCACTCTAAAACTAGGCTGAATATCATTAAATACCAGTTCCGCTTTTTGCAAATTAGCAGTTGTAAATGGCTTGTTATTGGGCAAATGAAAATTAAATGGGTGCTCTGAAATATCTCTCCATAACTTTTGCAGTTTAGGATGCATGTATTCCTGAATATGCTCCTTGGTCTCGTCTGGCAAATTGGTTTCATCTGCATGCAGGATGGTGTCCCAAATACCCATGAAAGGAGAATTCTTATTCAAATATTTAGTAAGCTCTGTTGACTGAAGCTTTCTTACAATTTGTACTAAATTTTTATCCTCTTCCTTCATCTCTTCCGTAATCATAAATTTAGGTAAATCTACCTTCTCTACTTTGCCAACAAAAGCAGTACCCTCTTCATTTACCTCCCCCTTAATTACATTCAATGTTAAATAAGGATAAGCCTCTGTATTTTGCTGAATAACCAAACCAAATCGTTCAATAGTTCTGGCAATTTTTGCATCTCCATTTGAATCCTGACGCTCTATATCCCAATCATTGGACTTAGGAATTTTTCTTGTAGCAGTAGTTGTTGTTCCTCCATTTATTCTTTGAATTCGAGGGTCTAACACTTTTAAAAATGGCTTACCATCCTGATAAGTAAATTCAAATTTATCGTCTATATAGTCGTCTAAACTATAGCCATATAAGGCCAATAATTTATTTTTTTCTCTATCCCAATTGCGAATGGTATCAAAATAATCGGCTCCTTTTAATTGAAACAATTGTAATAACAATACCGTTTTATGCAAACACAATGGATATTCAGTTTCTGATAAACAATCACAAGAAGTATCAAAAAAACGTTCTTCATTTTTTTGTACAATTAAGTGAAACGTTTTTCCATTTTCATCCAATTCGGCAACAACTTTTTCGTTAGCGCTTTCAATAATGTGAGGACGATTAGATTTAAGTGTGGTTTCTGCTTTTTCAAATATTGTTTTTGAACAAAGCATGCGTATCATTTTTAAATCCAAATTCTTCGTACGCAACTGTGTATGGGTGGTTACATAAGAGGTTTGCTTATAATCCAATAAATTTTTGTCTAACAAGTCTTGAACAAACAATAAAGCAGCAGCTTTATGTCTACATACCTCCGACAAATTATAAGGACAACCACATCTTAATGAAAGGGTAGATGGATTTTTAAAATTTTCGATGGTTACTTTATAATAAGTACTATAACCATCATCTTTTACGCGACAATGTATGCTACCTAATAAAGGATCAAACTTTACCAATTCGATATTCTTTAGCGCAAAAATCTTTTTTCCACGCCTAATTACCTCCTCGGTGCCGTAGCTATAAATGTGTTTTACTAAGTAGGGTAATGCCATAAATTATACAAAATCACCCTTTTGAAAAGGGCAATTTGCAAATGTACACATTTGTGGGCTAATTTTCGATATTCTTATGCTCCATTTACCAAAGCGCCATCCTTAAAGATGGGTAAACTTGGCGCTATGTCGGGCGTCACGCAATACAGCATATCCGATTCTAATCCATATGTAGCTAATCGATGCCAATGAGTTAAGGATTTAATATACTCAGGTAAATTATTTTTATGTTGATTATACAACTGATTGGCCATAAAACTACTATCACAATGAATAGTAAAATGCTCTTTAATGGCCTCTATAACAGCTCCTGCAAATAGGGTGTCTTCTATATTGAATCTATTTTTCCAACCAGAACAGCCTAAAATTACTGGAGCGTTCTGAGCCTTCAAATAGGCTACAACTTGTGTCAAATTTGGAAAAGAACCAGTAATAATTTCTTTGGCCCCTTTTCGAAGCGCCATATGTAATAATTTTGTGCCATTAGTGGTAGTAATCACTAAAGTTTTATTTTCAATAAAAGCCCTCGGGTATTCCGAAGGAGAATTTCCATAAGATAAACCAGGAATAATTTTTCCATCTCGCTCTCCTGCAGTAACGCCACCAGTCGCATTGCCAATTTCAATACAAGCCTCAGGACTATCTACAGGTATAATTTTTGTAGCACCATTGTATAATGCTGTTGCCATCGTTGATGTAGCTCTAAATACATCAATAATGACAACAATACTATCTTTCACTTCATATAAATCTAATAACTGTGGTGTTAGTACAGTATGTAAGCTGGGTTTATTTTCACTACTCATGCCGCAAAGATAATAAACCCCTTACATTTCAACGAGCAATTCCTTTTGCTTTGATAAAAGCAAAATTTCATTTACTATAATTTCGGTACTCGTCCGCTTTACCCCATTTTTGTCGGTAAATGCTTTATTTACCAAACGCCCTTCTACCGCTACTTCGGTTCCTTTTGTCAAATATTTTTCAACATAGTTTGCCAGTTTTGACCAAGCTACCAAACTGAACCACTGGGTTTCGTCCATCCAATCTCCTTTTGCATTTTTATACCGGTCATTTACAGCCAATCTAATATTGGCTAATTTTTTATTTTCTGCATAAGTTTTCATTTCTGGATTAGCACCTAAACGGCCTACTAATTGCACTTTGTTTTTAATTGCTTTCATTTTAAATTTTTTATTGAAATACAAATGTGCAGTTCCTATACATACAAAATGCAAGTATTAATACTATAAAAAAAAGGGGCAAGCCCCTTTTCAATTAATTATATTCAAATTTTAGTAGATGTTTATTTAAACGGAAACTTTACTACTTGGGCTTTTACCAATGTATTTCGAATATCAATAAAAATTTCTGTACCAACTTTAGCATGTTCTGTAGCAACATAACCTAAACCGATGGCCTTTCCTAAACTTGGGGCTTGTGTACCTGATGTTACAGTTCCAATTTCGTTTCCTGATGCGTCCTTAATTAGGTAGTGATGTCGAGGAATTCCGCGATCCACAAGTTCAAAGCCCACTAATTTTTTTGTAACCCCATTTTCTTTTTGCCCTTTTAAAGTAGCTGCATTTGTAAAGTCTTTTGTGAATTTTGTGATCCAACCCAATCCTGCTTCCAGTGGGCTTGTTGTATCATCAATATCATTTCCATATAAGCAAAATCCCATTTCTAATCTTAAAGTATCTCTCGCACCAAGGCCAATTGGTTTAAGATCATATGCTGCACCCGCCTCAAATAATGCATCCCAAATTTTATTGGCATTGTCATTAATGTTTTCAAAATAAATTTCTACCCCACCTGCACCTGTATATCCTGTTGCACTAATTAAAACATTGTCAATATCCAATAACATTCCTTTTGAAAAACTATAGTAGGGCATATTTAATACGTCCATTTGCGTCATGGTTTGAACAATCTTAGTCGCATTAGGTCCTTGAACTGCTAATAAGGCTGTTTTTGCACTTATATTATGCATTTCAACACCTTTTGTATTATGCTGTGAAATCCAATTCCAATCTTTTTCAATATTGGAAGCATTTACCACCAACATATAAACTTTATTTTTTTCAATACAATACACTAGTAAATCATCAACGATGCCACCCGTTGCATTAGGTAAACAACTATACTGTGCTTTACCATCTTCTAAAACAGAAGCATCGTTGCTCGTAACGCGTTGAATTAAATCCAATGCATTTTCACCCCTTAAAATAAATTCTCCCATATGACTTACATCAAAAACACCCGCGCTATTTCGCACTGCTGCATGTTCGTCATTAATACCCGTATAACTAATTGGCATATTGTATCCGGCAAAAGGAGCCATTTTAGCACCTAAAGCAATATGTTTATGGGTAAAAGGTGTGTTTAAGATTTCGCTCATGAAATGTATATTTTCACAAAGATAATCAAAAAGGGTGCTAAATAAAACACCCCTTCTATGAGAGAAAGGGTGTTATTCCAATAATCAAAATCAAAATAATCGTAACCATTAATTTTTTAATAAGAAAACCTATCTAAAACCCAGCTGAAATCCAGCATTTCTGAAGTTTTTTGAACCAATATTTCTTTAGCACTTTGCGTATTTAATCCAACTTTAGATTTTTCTTTGCTTTTTTCCTGTTCCATTTTCAAACGCTCCTCTTTTAAATCTTTCAATGGGTTTTCTGCTTCATTTTGAATACTATTTTCTTGATTCAATTGAACTTCTTTAGAAGGCTTAAGTAATTCTAATCCATTAGTAGTCATCTTATATTCTGCTCCTTTTTCAAAAGGATATGAAGCGCCATCCCAAGGTTCATTCCATTCATCATACCATCCAGCATCCACTCCTCTAATTGAATTTGAATGTATACCATTCTTATTCACTCTTACGTTAACTTGCTGCCAATTATGATTACTAATTTTTATGCGTTTACCCACGGGCACCGCAATAGTCATAATTACATGTTGATTTCTGAATTTATGACCCTTGGTTATAGCAATGCCTCTGTCTAAATACAAAGCGCTATCCAATTGGGTAATGCTAAAATTTATATTATTCGCATTTTCATTCGCCTCCTTAACCGTTTTTCCGTTGCTCAACTTTACAATATGTACTTGAAAACTATCGGTCTTTGATTGTATAATTCTAACACGTAAGTTTCTTATAAAAAAACTGTCTTCATTTGTGTATTTATTAAAAGGCGAAAATTCAAATGAATCATCTTCATAATATTTTAAATAGGGTGCAGTTGTCACTTCTAAAAAATCTACTTTAGGGCTGGCTAAAGTTAAATTTTGCTCATAGGGAACATTGTGTTTTGAAAAACTGTTGCCTAAGCTACTTAAAAAGTAAAATAAACATACCCAACCAAAAGACCACAATGAAATAAAGCTTATCCTTATCCATTTATTAGATTTTTTATACCCTGCGATTCTTCTAATTAATGAAGTGGCAATTGCAATAACAGGAACCCACAAAAAGAACAATATCACTCCATATAATGCATAAGATTGAATGCCGTCTTCAATGATAAATCCCTTTAATGGCAATGCACTAGTTCCAAAAACACCAACTCCAAATAAAGCAGCAACCAAACTAATCCCCATGATTGCCAGGATAAAATAAACAAATACTTTCACTACCATACGAATTACCTTACCAATAAAATATAAAATTCCTTTTGGCATTTTCTTTAAGTTGGATGCTTGTTTTAAAGATCCAGCTTCCTCTTTATCTTTTTGTACTGAACTATTTGATTTATCCCTTTTGTAAAATTCGCTACCCCATGTTTGAGCACGCTTGCTAAAGCCCTCCATATCATTTTGAATGGTATTTTTAATACTATTCAAATCTACTTTTTCTCCAACCATTTCAAGTTTATCGGCACTGGTTTTAGCTTCTGGCAATACCAACCATAAAACAATATATACAAATACTGCGCCCGGGCTAAATGTGATATCTAAAAAATTAGGGAAATCGGGGCTATCCCAAAATTGGAATAAATGAATGTGTCTAAAATTGAAAATAAATCGAATAAATGGGATCAAAAATAAAAGTCTTACGATGCCTACCCTAATTCCAAAATATTTAGAGAGCCCTGCACACACACCACCAATAATTTTATGATCAATATCGCGAAATAATCTTTTTCTTACGCCCCCTACTTCTTTATCTGATGAACTTGGAACTGCAATCCACAAAATAAGATAAGCAAGTATATTTAAGCCTACTAAAAAAATCCATAATACGCGAACCAACAATGGTTCCAATCCAAAGTAATTGGCAATACCACTACACACACCTCCTAAAATTTTATTTTGCTCGTCGCGATACAATCTTTTTTGAGTAGTACTTTCAAATGTATTTGAAAACGAAGTATTATTATTTGCATTATTGTTTGCAGATTGCTCAAACCCGTCCTGTGCTTCAAAATCGGCAGGTCGTCCAATACTCTCTATAATTAAATGAATAGAAGTTTCATTAATGCAAACTTCTCCTTTTTTCAATCGGTCGTCACATAATTCTGCGACACGACATTCAATATCATTTATAATTTCGTCACACCCTTCCTCATTAGCAAAATAAACACGAAGTGATGCTATATATTGTTTTAAAATTTCATACGCCTGTTCTTCTATTGGAAGGATACGGCCTTGAAAATTAATATTGATTACTTTATTCATAAAATAAATTTAATGGGTATTCGAATTATGAAGCATGATTTGCTTCGTTTGAAGAATTTGGATTTACAGATTGAGTAAGTTGATTTACGGCGCCTGTCATGTCGTTCCATGTTTTTAATAAAACTTCATAAGCCTTGCTACCCTCCTCTGTTAAAACAAAGTATTTCCTGGGAGGACCACTCACACTTTCCACCCAGCGGTAATTTAATAAGCCCGCATTTTTTAATCTCGTTAATAAAGGATACAAAGTGCCTTCTAAAATGTGCAAATTGGCCGCTTTCATTTGTTCGACGATATCACTTGGATATACCTCGCCTTTTTTAATAATGGACAATATGCAAAACTCCAACACGCCCTTGCGCATCTGACTTTGTGTGTTTTGGATATCCATAGTTTTACTTTAGAAGACAAAACTATGCATAATTTTAGTACTATGCATCACATAGTACTAAAATTATTTAATAAAATTTATATATTATTGATTTTCAATGATATATAAAAATGTAAAATTCTATTAATTATTTCTTGGGAGCGGGTTTGCCAATAATTGACTCTATAATGGCAGTAAAAAAGCTAACTAACAATCCAAAAATAAAGGCTGTAAACCAGCCTTGCACCTGGAAACCTGGAACAATTTCAGCAACCGTGTAAATGATAAATACATTTATTACAATTAAAAATAGTCCCATAGTTAATAGTGTAAAAGGAATCGTTAGTAAAATCAAAATGGGTTTGATAAAACTATTCAGTAAACCCAACACCGTGGCCACTAATAATGCAGTAATAGAATTATTAACAGTGACCCCTTTTAAAAAGTAGGCTACCAATAAAACTGCCAATGCTGTTGCAATTGTTTTAGTAAAAAATCTACCCATGTAATTTATTTTAAAAAGTATCTACTTATTGATCCTCAAAATATAACTAGTAAACTACTAACTCGTAAAAATCTTCTTCCTTCAAATATTTATTGGCTAAATCCTTTATTTCTTCGGGCTGAATGGCGCGTACGGTTTTAATGGTATTATAAAAATACTCCTCAGTCAATCCATTTAAAATATAAGACTTCCATCGACCAATTATTTGGAATGGACCATCAACATCTCCTAACAATGAACCCAACATATAGTTTTTAACTAAATTCAGTTCTTCAATATCTACCAGTTCATTTCTTAAAATGCCCATTTCTTTATACACTTCACTAATGGTAGCAGGGCAAACATCCTTACCTGCATCTGTGCTCACTAACCAAGCACTTTGTTGAATATGATTTTGCAAATAACTATGTATACCATAAGTATACCCCTTGTCCTCTCTTATATTACTCATTAATCGAGATCCAAAAAATCCACCAAAAATATTATTTAAAACCTGTGCAGCAGCAAAATCAGGATGATGTCGATTCGGAAAATGTCTTGCTATACGAATCGCACCCTGTACTGAATTAGGATCGTTCACTACACTGTATTTCTTTTCCGTTGCCGCAACAATTTCGTGCAATGGTAAATCAATATGTTTTTTGTTTAATGGAAGTGTGCCAATATGGTTGTTTAAAACAGATTCAATGTTAGCAGGAAACCTTCCAGCCATAAATACAATACACTTACCTTCTTTATAGTACTTATTATAGTAGCCAACTAAATCGTCTCGGGTTAATTGGTTATAACTTTCTTCCGTAGAATATTTACCGTAAGGATGATGAATTCCAAATAAATATTCATCAATAAAACGGTTTGCAATAAAATCACCTTTTTTTAAATTCAAAGTGAGTTGCTGAATTTGATTCTTTGCATAAATGTCCAATTCGTTTTCAGGAAAAACTGCATCAGCTACCAATTCACTCACTACAGGTATCACTTCTCCAAAGTGCTTGGTTAATGTGTGTAAGCTAATCGTAGCTGTTTCATTGTAACAGGATCTATTTAAATAAGCACCATAAAATTCAAAAGCCTCATTAATCTCAAACGCCGATTTTGAACTAGTACCATTCTTCAATAAATAGTTTGTAGCAGGTGCTACCCAATTCTTATTTTCATAACTATTGCCTGCAAAAAATACCAACTCCATTAACATCACTTCCTGTGCACCGCCTTCAAAAGCATATACTTCCACCCCATTGTCCAAAATAAATTTTTGGTAAGGTTTTAGTTGAATATCAAATTCAACAGCGTCTTTAATCTTAGGTGCAATGGTTCTATCTAATGCCATAATATATTGTTAAACGTAAAAAGAGAATGAGACTAATGCGCTTCTGCTTATTACGCGGTGGAGTTACTATAATAATACAATGTGTTTCTATTGCCTTCTGAAAAAATATTTTTTGCAGTGGCTTGTATAAGTTCCGGGGTCACTGACTGATATTTTGCCAACTCTTCATTCATTAACGCAGCATCCCCTAATAATTCATAAAACGCTAAACTCTGTGCGCGATTCATAATGCTCATATCTTCAAAACAAATCATACTCTCCGTTTTGTTAATTACTTTTTGTACTTCTTTTACATCTAGTAATTCAGCCTTCATTTTTTCTACTTCCTCCAACACTGCTTTTTCAGCAACTGACATCGTAATGCCTTTTACCAATTTTCCTGTAATGACAAATAATCCTGGATCTATGGTGCCAAAATGAAAACAGGAAATAGAAGAAAATAGTTGTTTCACTTTTATAAGCTGCTCATATAAGCGCGAAGAAGCCCCTCCACCCAATACCTCCGTTAATAAATCGGTTGCGTGATACCCGCCATCAAATCTACCTCCCATATGCCATGTCATCATCAACATGTCCATGGGCACATCGGCACGCACATCCAAACTTCTATTTTTTTCTTGCTTCGGCTCCTGGGGTAAATTTCTCATGTATGGTTTGCCTGCTGGAATGGGACCAAACCATTTTTCAGCCAACACTTTAATGTCTTCTGTTTTTACATTCCCTGTTACTACAAGTATGGCATTGTTAGGACGATAAAATTGAAAGAAGAAATCTTTTACATCTTCCATAGTAGCTTGTTCTACATGTTCCAAGGAAGCACCAATGGTCATCCAACGATATGGATGTTGCGTGTAAGCGAGTGTTCGCATTTTATGCCAAGCATCTCCATAAGGTTTATTAATATAATGCTCCTTAAATTCTTCACAAACTACTTTTCGTTGAACCTCTAAACTCTTTGGGCTAAAAGCAAGAGACAACATTCTGTCACTCTCCAACCAAAAAGCAGTTTCTATATTTTCAGCAGGTAATTGACAATAATAGTTGGTTAAATCATTGGTTGTATATGCATTGTTTTCTCCTCCTGCTCTTTGCAAGGGTTCATCATATTCGGGTATATTAATACTGCCGCCAAACATTAAATGTTCAAACAAATGCGCAAACCCTGTTTTCTCTGGGTTTTCATCCTTTGCTCCAATATTGTATAAAATATTTACCACTGCCATGGGAGTAGTAGTATCCTGGTGCACCAATACTTTTAATCCATTGGCTAATTCAAAACGGTCAAATTGTATCATAATAAAGAGTAAAATTACTCCTTTTACTCAAGAGTCAATTTGCGAATATAGATAAAATAAAGTAGGGGTTCAATCAAACCCTTTAAGCCTTAACTTTGTTACTCTTAAAAGAACTTTATGCAATTAGAAGAATTATATAAGAAAGCCTTGAATTTTGAGTATTTGACCAAGGAAGAAGGCATGTTTTTATTTGAGCATGCGCCATTAAATGAAATTAGTTATATCGCCAATGAATTAAGGAAAAAACAAGTGCCACATGGCAAGGTAACTTGGCAGATTGACCGAAATGTAAATACGACGAATGTTTGTATAGCGAATTGTAAATTCTGTAACTTTTACAGAATCCCAGGGCATCCCGAAGCTTATATCACGAATATGGACACCTACCGTGTAAAAATTAAAGAAACCCTGGCTTGGGGCGGTGATCAATTATTATTACAAGGAGGGCATCATCCTGAACTTGGATTAAAATATTATACCGACACTTTTAGTCAAATTAAGCAAGAATTTCCAACCATTAAATTACACACATTAGGGCCCCCAGAAATTGCGCATATTGCCAAGTTGGAAGGCATGACACATACCCAGGTATTAAAAGCTTTGCAAGAGGCAGGCATGGATTCCTTACCTGGTGCGGGAGCTGAGATATTGGTAGATAGAGTTAGAAAATTAGTATCCAATGGAAAATGTGGCGCTGATGAGTGGTTGGAAGTAATGGCAGCTGCACATCAATTAAATATCACAACCAGTGCGACCATGATGTTTGGGCACGTAGAAACTTTGGAAGAAAGATTTATTCACTTAGTACGTATACGTGAAACGCAGGATAGAAAACCAAAAGACGCAAAAGGTTTCTTGGCATTTATCCCTTGGACATTCCAAGATGTAGATACCTTATTAACTAAAATAAGAGGGGTACATAATTTGACCACTACCGAGGAATATATTAGAATGATTGCCATAAGCCGTATCATGTTACCTAATATCAAAAATATTCAGGCAAGCTGGTTAACCGTAGGAAAGGCCACCGCCCAAGTTTGTTTGGAGGCGGGTGCAAATGATTTTGGAAGTATTATGTTAGAAGAAAACGTGGTGAGCGCCGCTGGTGCACCACACCGTTTTACCTATAAAACTATTCAAGAAGCCATTAAAGAGGCCGGTTTTGAGCCTCAATTACGTAACCAACAATACGAATGGCGCGAACTCCCTGCAGATATCCAGGAGCAGGTGGTAAATTATTAACCAAACTGTAACTTTTAGGTATTGTAGTCGTTATACTGATACTTAAAAGCGATTCAAGGGATGACTGTTCAAGATTTTAATAACTGTGTAGACAATTTCTCCGACGGGGTATATCGTTTTATCGTCAAAAATATTGGCCATGAAGCGGATGCCCAGGATATTGTCCAAACTGCTTTTGAGAAACTTTGGGTGAACCGAACCAAAGTGGAAACCAATAAAGCAAAGTCTTACTTATTTACGGTGGCCTATCATGAAATGATTGATCATATTCGTAAGGATAAGAAAAAAGCGACTACCGATAATTTTGAAGAAGTAAAAGGACATACAAATACTTCATCTAATGCTGAGTTAAAACAAATTTTACTGCGCGCAATTAATGAGTTAAACCCTACTCAAAAAAGTTTGGTTTTACTTAAGGATTATGAAGGTTATAGTTACCAAGAAATTGGAGAAATCATGAACCTTTCAGAAAGCCAAGTAAAAGTATACTTGCATCGTGCTAGGATCATATTAAAGGGGAAATTAATTCATCTTGAAAAATTAAGTGCATGATGAACATTAATACTCAAAATTACGAATCCTACTTCTTGTTGTATGTGGACAACGAGCTTTCAGCTAACGAAAAATTAGCAGTAGAGGAATTTATCAAAGACCATCCTACATATGCACATGAGTTAAATATATTATTACAAACTGTATTGCCAAATGAATACATTGAATTTGAAGAAAAAGCAATGTTGTATAGACATGCCGAATTGGAGGCAGGTTTGCCAAGCAGTTTTAAGCAAAGTTTATACCGAGAGGAAGCTAAAGTAATCACTGGATTTTTTTCAAAAACACGAATGATAAGTATGGCTTCGGTAGCCGCTTTGTTCTTATGCATCATAGGATATCAATTTTATTTTAACACAACCATTAAAACAAAACAGGACATTAGTAAAAATAGCCTGCAACTTAATAATATCAATAATGCGGTTGCAACTCAAATTAATGCACCTATACTAAAAGAAAATAATTTAACACTTACTTCAAAAAGTGTTGCTCTGGTTAAATCTGATGGAAAATTATTTGCCGACATTAATGAACCTACACCATATGAACCTAGCATAATTAAAGAAGAAGCAATCAATTCGAATACTGAAAATAGTGGGCCCGTATCAATAAATTCAGTTGCTGCAGAAACATCAACACTAGCAATCAACGAAAACAATAACAATAGCATAACCGCTATTGAACCCACTACCTTAAACAATACCTCAATAAGCGAAACTGAAAATTATAATAATGTTGATGTGAATGAGCATGACCGCTCCATATTCATTGCCAACTTTGAAATTGATGGCGAAAAATTGAGAGGTGTGGGCAGACGCATTAATGCCATTTTTAAAAGAAATAAAAACGAAAAACAAAAATAAAGATTTATGAAAGTACTTATGTTCTCATTACTTAGCTTGATTGGATTAAACGCTAGAGCACAAAATGATTCTACAAAAAACAAGAAACAAGATACCATCAAAATAGGTAATATGGTGATTGTTGGAGACCATTCAACCATTGTAGAGGGTGGATCAGAATGGACAAGAAATAATAGAAGAAGAAAAAATAATGGGGTAACCGTTTATAATTTTAAGGACACACTGGTTTCTATCAATGATGATACGATTAAAGTAGGAAGAATTAATATTATTAATAAATCTGAAGGCAGCGAGGGTTATGGTCAAAAAAATTGGGAATCTTTGTTGGAAGGAGATTTTAAGAAAACTAAAATAAGTATTGAGAAGTCCCCTAAAAAATTAAAGAAGATATCTACGAATTGGTGGATATTGGATATAGGATATGCAAACTATTTAGACAATTCACCACAAATGGCCTATATCGCTATTTACGACCCATTAATGCCCAGAATTGTAAATAGTACTGATCTGAAATTAAACAATGCTAAGTCAAGCAATGTCAATATTTGGGTGGTGCAACAAAAAGCAAGTCTTTACAAAAACTACTTGAATTTAAAATATGGGGTAGGTTTTGAAATGTATAATTTTCGTTTCCAACAACCAATAAGTTTTAGTAATGCAGCTTTCAATAAAGTATATTTCGATGATGTTAAATTCAAAAAGAATAAATTATTTGTTGAATACTTAACAATTCCTGTTCAATTAAACTTCCAGTCTAACCCAGATAACAGCAAAAGCTTCTATGCAAGTTTGGGTGTAAGCGCAGGATACCTTTTACAATCCCATACTAAACAAGTAAGTGATGAAAGAGGAAAGCGAAAGGTAAATGGCAATTTTAATTTAAACAATTTTAAAATGGCTACTATTGGGGAATTAGGTATTGGTGGTGTTCGTTTATATGGAAGTTTAAGCATGACCAATTTATTTGACAAAAATCTTACTCACTTTGATATGGCTCCTTTTGCAGTAGGGGTAAGATTTAGCAAGTTTTAAATATTCAGTTTGCGATTGTTTACTTTATACAAAAAAAGCCCTTCCAATTGGAAGGGCTTTTTAAATTATATGTTATATGAATTAAAATATTATACCAGATTTTCAGCACCAAAATAAGAATGCAATACTTTAGGCAATGCAATACCTTTTTCTGTTTGATAGTTTTCAACAAGCGCGGCAAAAATTCTAGGTAATGCGAGTGAACTTCCATTTAATGAATGGGCAAATTGAATTTTACCATCCGCATCTTTAAATCTACACTTCATTCTATAGGTTTGATAAGCCATGAAATTACTTACGCTACTTACTTCTAGCCATTTTTGTTGCGCAGCGCTATATACTTCAAAGTCATAAGTAATGGCAGAAGCAAATCCCATATCGCCTCCACACAATCTTAAAATACGATACTGCAAACCTAAGCTTTGTAATAATTTTTCAACATGAAGAACCATCTCATCTAATACTGCATCACTTTTATCTGGATGTACAATTTGAATAATTTCTACTTTCTCAAATTGATGTACCCTATTTAAACCGCGCACATCCTTACCAAAACTACCCGCCTCTCTTCTAAAACACGGAGAATAGGCTGTCATTTGAATAGGCAAATCAGATTCTTTTAAAACTGTGTCGCGAAACACATTGGTAACAGGCACTTCGGCAGTAGGAATTAAATAAAAATCATCTTCGGTAGCATGATACATTTGGCCTTCTTTATCTGGCAACTGACCTGTGGCAAAAGCCGAAGCCGCATTCACCATAAAAGGAGGTAAATATTCTGTATAACCAGCAGCAGTATTAAAATCTAAAAAATATTGCGTTAATGCTCTCTGAAATTTGGCACCCTTTCCAATATACAAAGGGAAACCACTTCCAGTAATTTTAGCACCTGTTTCAAAATCGACTAAATTATATTTTTTGATTAAATCCCAATGTGCTTCGGCATTCGCTGGTAAGCTTGGAGTGGTCCCGCCTGTTCTTACTACTTCGTTTTCTTCTGGCGTTTTTCCAACCGGCACTAAATCATGAGGAAGATTCGGAAACTGCACAATTACTTGTTGCAATCTAGCCTCTACTTCGTTCATTTGATCCTTTAAAGGCTCTAATTGTTTTTTCCATTCTGCCACTGCATTTTTCAAGGCCTCAGCTTTATCTTTCTCTCCCTTTGCCATATGTCCGCCAATTTCTTTGGAAGCAGCATTCACTTTGGACTGAATATCGTCAAAAGAAGCTTGCAATTGCTTTCTTTGATCATCAATTGCTATCACTTCGTCCACTAAATTTAAATTGGCGAAGTGCTTGATAGCCAATTTCTTTTTAGCCAGCTCCGTATTTTGGCGTAAGAAGTTTACTTGTAACATAGAACAAATTTTGGCAAAGATAATCAAACCAACCTACTACGCCTATATATCCCCTACCTTTGCTAAAAATTTAGACATTTGAATATGGCCAATATACAAGACGATTTACAGACAAGATGGTGGAAATTAGAGAAAAAATTGATGGATCAGTTTGGGAAAAAGCCCGATACGGAGGCTGTCTTATTTTTGATTGGATTGCAGGAA
>JALQXE010000037.1 GCA_023263235.1 Sediminibacterium sp.
TAAAATTACAATGAAATCTCAACAAACAAATGCATAACTTTAACTTATCTATTTACTAGTTATGAAATTCTTTTTAGCCTACATATTATTGCTTTCTACTATGGCACAACCAAGGCAAGGTATAGAAGGTTTTCTAAGTGAAGCTAGGGGGAATCAAATGGGTATCCAAAATCACGCTAGTAATAAGGGGCAACCACTTAAAACCAAATTGTATTTATTTAAAAAATTGGGAATTGAAGATTTAATTGGCCTTGATGGTCAGTGGTGTAAATCTGTTCAACAAAATCCAGTAAAAATTATTGAAACAGATAACAAAGGATATTTTAAATGTCATTTGTTAGCAGGAAATTATGTTGTTTTAGTAGGGGCATATGATGGTTATTTTATTCCTTCATTTAATCAATACAATCAACCAAGTAACATTGTAATTAGCCCTAGACAATGGCAGAGAGTAGACATATTAGTAAATTCAAAGGCCATTTATTAGGATAGCTGTATCTTTGCAGCCTGAGCGATGAATGAACAATCTTTGTTTGACAGGTTTCATAATTCCCCCCTACTAAAAAGCTTGGTGGACGGGATAACTATGTCCAGTTCGCAAAACAAGCCCGCTCAATTTTTTCTTCAAAACTTGTATGGTTCTTCTACTGCTTTTATCATTGAAGCGATCTTTAAAAATGAGGCAACTGCAGGTTTAAATCACTTAATAGTTTTGAATGATGCTGAAGAAGCCGCTTATTTCTTCAATTCTGTAGAAAGTTTGACAGAGGCTTTGGATCTATTTTATTTTCCGTCTTCTTTTAAGACACCACAGAATTTTAGTTTGTTAAATCCTTCGCATGTAATGTTAAGAACGGAGGCATTGACAAAAATATCCATGGGTGGAAATAAGAAAATTATTGTGAGTTATCCGGAAGCTATTTTTGAAAAAGTTATTTTACCTAAGACCTTACAGCAAAATATCATTCAATTAAAAACTAATGATACCCTTGATTTAAATCAATTGATGCAACAATTGGTAGACTATGGATTTGAAAGAACTGATTTTGTGTATGAACCAGGTCAATTTGCATTAAGAGGTGGTATTTTTGATATCTATTCTTTTGGTAATGAAAAGCCGTATCGTGTTGAGCTTTTTGGAAATGAAGTAGACTCTATTCGAATTTTTGATCCAGAAACTCAGCTCTCCGAAAGAAAATTATTACAGGTTAATATCATACCTAATGTAGAAACGCAGTTTACCACTGGTGAAAAAGTTTCGCTCTTCGAATTCTTAAAAGAGAACACGGTGGTATGGACCAAAGACCTTTCTTTTATTTGTGAAAAAGTAACTCAACAATACGAAGATCTTGAGGGTTTTGTGTCATTACTCGATAACGGTTACCGCATGCAAAATAGTGACGACGAAGACGATACGCGCGTTATGAACGACGTTACTTTGCAAGATTTTATTACTTCCGAAGATATTATGGCGTCCCTTGCGGGCCGCCACCACATTGAGTTTGGCATGCATGCAGGTAGGGCTACACTCGAAATAGAATGCAATACCAAACCACAACCTTCTTTTAATAGACAGTTTGATTTACTCATCAAAGATTTAAAAGCACACGAAGGCGCTGGCTATTCGTTGTATATTTTTGCAGAGCAGGTAAAGCAATTAGAGCGTTTGCATAGCATTTTTGTAGACCTCAAAACAGAAATTAATTTTGTTCCGGTTCCTACTAGTATTCATGAAGGATTTATAGACAACGACTTAAAAATTGTTTGCTATACTGATCATCAAATTTTTCAGCGCTACCATAAATACAAGGTTAAGCAGGCGTATAATAAAAATAAAGCCATCACGCTCAAAACCTTACGGGACTTGCAACCTGGCGATTATGTAACACATATCGATCATGGTGTTGGTACCTATTCGGGACTTCAAAAAATTGAAGTCAATGGTAAAACGCAAGAAGCGGTGCGCATCATTTATAAAGAGGGTGATATTTTATACGTCAACATTAATTCGTTACATAAAATATCAAAGTATACGGGCAAAGAAGGCACGATGCCTAAAATTAATAAGCTAGGTTCCGATGTTTGGGCTAAGCTTAAAGAAAAAACAAAAGCAAAGGTTAAAGAAGTAGCTTTTGATTTAATTAAGTTATATGCAGCGCGTAAAGCGCAGGTTGGTTTTGCGCATGCGCCCGATAATTATTTACAAACAGAGCTTGAAGCTTCTTTTATTTACGAAGACACACCCGATCAGTACAAAGCCACCCAAGACGTTAAGCGTGATATGGAGTCTACATCGCC
>JALQXE010000080.1 GCA_023263235.1 Sediminibacterium sp.
GATTATTTCATTAAATACTTTTTCGGGTTGCATGCTAAAACCTGTTGTAAACATTTCGGGCAATACAATAATTTCAGTGGGCTGTTGAATGGAATTGATTTTTTCCGAAAACATGGAAAGGTTGGATTCTTTGTCCTCCCAAAAAAGGTTGCTTTGAATCAATGTAAACTGTAATGATGACACGGCAGTTGATTTACTTTACCAATTAAAGATACATTAAACTCATTAAGATCCGGGCTTGTTTAGCCTTTGAACAATGGGCTGAATTAAGGCGGGCTCAAAACCTCTTTGATGTAAAAAGGCCTGGGTTTTCGCCATTCTAGCCAGTCCGCGTTCCCCTTTGAGCGATTTCCATTTTTTAGCAGCTAAATCTTCGAGCTTGGCCATATAATCGGCCTCGTCAATCGATTTTAACGCCATTTTGATATTAAAAGCACTCACTTTTTTTTGATAAAGTGCATGATTAATTTTTAATTTCCCCCAACCCTTAATTCTAAAATGTCCACCCGCAAAGGAAGTGGCAAAACGCTCTTCATTTAAAAAGTTTTCGGCAATTAAGTCCGATAAAATTTCTTCCACTTCGGGCTTGGTCATTCCTAGTTCATAAAGCTTATCCCTTACCTCTTGTTGTGCCCTTTCTTGATAAGCACAAAAATGACGAATACTTAGTATGGCTTGTTCTTTTCCGACTCTATTTTTTTTCATCTATGTCAATAAGTAGTGCTAAAATAGCTTTTTAATCTTAACATTTTACATTAGGTTTGCTCTAGTTAAAATAACTGAAAATTTACAAAAGCCAAACAACAAAAATTCTATGAAATTTATTGTTTCTTCCTCCTCTCTCTTAAAACACCTTCAACAAATTTCTGGTGTTATTAATACCAATACTGTATTACCCATTTTAGAAGATTTTTTATTTGAAATAGAAGATAAAAAATTAAATATTGTTGCAACCGATTTAGAAACGGTTATGCGTGTTCAAATGGAAGTGGAGAGCAAGGCGAATGGCCGTGTTTGTATTCCAGCAAAAATTTTAATTGATTCTTTAAAAAATATCGCTGACCAACCACTCACATTTAACATTGATAAAAATTACGCAGTAGAAATTACCAGCGACAATGGTAAATACAAGGTGATGGGCGAGAATCCAGATAATTTTCCAAAAGAGCCTACAGCCGATGATACATCTGGCTTTAAGATGACGAGCACTGGTCTTTTAACAGCCATCAATAAAACCTTATTTGCAGTAAGTGGTGATGATTTGCGTCCTGCAATGACTGGCGTGTTTTTTGAATTGTCAAAAGACAGCGTTCAATTTGTTGCAACCGATGCACACCGCTTAGTACGCTATAAAAGAACCGATGCAAAAGCAACACAAAATGCAAGTTTCATTGTTCCTAAAAAGCCATTGAACTTATTAAAGAATGCTTTGCCCGACAACGACGATCCTATTACTATAAGTTATAATAACAATCACCTTTTTGTTGATCATGGGTCAACACAATTAATTTGTAGATTGATTGATGCGCGTTTCCCCGATTATAAAGTAGTAATCCCTTCCGATAATCCTTATCGCTTAACAGTGAATAAGCATGATTTTCAAAATGCATTACGCCGCGTAAATGTATTTAGTAATAAGAGCACGAACCAGGTGGCTTTAAATATTACTGGCAATGAATTACAAATGGCTGCACAGGATATTGACTTTAGCTTTGAAGGAAACGAGCGTATGAGTTGTGAATACCAAGGAGAGGATATTCAAATTGCATTTAATGCAAAATTTTTAATTGAAATGTTGAATGCCGCAGACACTGATGATGTATATTTAGAATTATCAACTCCAAGCAAAGCGGGTTTAATTAAACCATCAGAGCAGGCGCCAGGTGAAGATCTTTTAATGCTAGTAATGCCATTAATGTTAAACAGTTAATTGGCCTCAAAATTATAAGTGTAATCCGTACCTATAAAAACAACCGAAACCCGATTTCTACATAAGAACATCGGGTTTTTTATTTACATTTATGTACTAAAAACAAAAGCATGCTTGAAACCATTCAAAATTATTTTTCAACCATTCCAAGTCTTCACCGTGCCCTATTGTTGGCGGGGGGAATTACCTTTTTTTGGTTGGTGGAAATTGCACTGCCGCTTTTTAATTTTAAGTATAGCAAATTTAAACATGCTGGGATTAATTTATTTTTCACCTTCACCACCATAGTTATCAATTTTGGATTTGCGCTTATTATGGTAAAGGCAAGCGATTGGACGGTGGCAGAAAATTTTGGATTGCTTCATTTGGTTCAACTTTCTCCTTGGGTTGAAGCGATAGCCGGCTTGTTGTTGTTGGATTTTATAGGCGCTTATTTGGTGCACATGATAGAGCATAAAGTAAAATTTTTGTGGAAATTTCATATGGTACATCATGCGGATACGCATGTTGATACTACAACGGGCAATAGACATCATCCAGGAGAGTCGGTGGTTAGGGCTGTGTTTGCTATACTTGCGGTATTCATTTTAGGAACTCCTATGTGGATGGTGATGTTGTATCAAAGCCTAAGCGTAGTGCTAACACAATTTAATCATGCGAATATTCGTATTCCAAAATGGTTTGATAAAACATTTGGATACATTATCGTATCCCCAAATATGCATAGAGTACACCATCATATTACGCGCCCACAAACAGATAGCAATTATGGAAATATTTTTTCATTTTGGGATCGTCTTTTGGGAACATATAATGATACGCCCATGGAACAAATAGTTTATGGATTAGATGTGTTGGATAATTCAAAAGACGAATCATTGGCCTATCAATTAAAAGCGCCATTTGATAAAACAATCAAATCAGATTATTAAGTATGAGTAAAATTGGTGCATTTATTCCTGCACGTTATGCCGCTACAAGATTTCCTGCCAAGCTAATGCAAATGTTGGGCGATAAAACGGTGATAAGACATACCTATGACAACACATTGGCTACAGGATTATTTGATGAAGTGTATGTAGTAACAGATAGTGAGATAATTTTTAATGAAATTGTGCAGCATGGAGGTAAAGCCATAATGAGCAAACGCTCACACGAAAGTGGTTCCGATAGAATTGCGGAAGCGATAGTTGATTTAGATATTGATATAGTAGTGAATGTTCAGGGTGATGAGCCTTTTGTAAAAAAAGAACCGCTACAAAAAGTAATTGATGTTTTTTCGGATGAAAGTGTGCAGGTTTCCTCTTTAATGCAGGTATTAACCAGTAGCGAACTCATACAAGATCCTAATTATGTAAAAGTTGCTGTGGACATTAACAACAATGCTTTGTTTTTTTCGCGCAGCGTAATTCCTTATCCAAGAGATAAAGGGGCCGCTACCAAATATTATGAACATATTGGTGTGTACGCATTTAAAAAACAAGCCTTGCTCAATTTTACGAATTGGTCCATGTCACCCCTAGAATCGGCAGAAAAAATTGAATGCCTTCGTTATTTAGAAAATGGTGTTCCCATTCGCATGGTGGTTACCGAATACATGGGGATAGAAATTGATACCCCCGAAGATTTAATAAAAGCCGCCGCTTTATTAAAATAAACACCTAGTATATAAAAAACTATCCCTAATTAATAATTGCAAAAACAAATTTAATGAACAAAGGAAAATTATTTCAATCCACTGTTGTAGCTGCATTAGCGGGTTTTATATTTGGTTTTGATATGGTGGTAATATCTGGTGCGGATAAACC
Organism: Sediminibacterium sp.; assembly: GCA_023263235.1. The sequence continues at coordinate 3,739 of JALQXE010000080.1, forward strand.
CATTCAAACACTATGGAACACAACACCACTTTTTCATGGCTTCTTTATTATGTCCATGGCATTATGGGGAACCGTGATTGGTTCTGTTTTTGCGGGAGCCCCTACCGAAAAGTATGGTCGCAAGAAAGTATTAATTTGGTTGGGTGTTATGTTTATTGCATCAGCAATTGGTTCTGCATTGGCACAAGATCCTTATACATTTTCTTTCTTTAGATTAATTGGAGGCATTGCCATTGGTATTTCCTCGGTGGCGGCACCCACCTATATTTCTGAAATCTCAAATAAAAATAATAGAGGCAAGCTAGTAGGTATGTATCAGTTTAATATTGTATTTGGAATTTTAATTGCTTATTTATCAAATTATTTTTTAGCCGGCTTTGGAGGTGATAATGATTGGAGATGGATGTTGGCCGTATTGTTGATTCCATCGGTTATATACACTTTAATGACATTGGGTTTACCCGAAAGTCCAAGATGGTTATTATCTGTTAAAAATGATGAAGCAGCAGCAAGAAATACGTTATTACAAATAGGTGTAGAAAATATTAACGAAACCATTCAAGAGATAAACACCTCTAACGAACAAGAAAAAGCACACGGCGCTGTTGCGCTTTTTACCAAACAACATACCAAAATTATTTCTATCGCCTTTTTTGTAGCTTTTTTTAATCAAGCATCTGGTATTAATTTTCTTTTATATTATGCCCCTAGAATTTTAGAAGAGGCTGGTTTTCCAAAAGACAATTCTTTATTAAGTTCTATTTCATTAGGCATGATGAATTTGGTTTTTACTTTTGTGGGTTTGTGGCTGATAGATCGCATTGGTCGCAAAACCCTATTAATTATAGGTTCTTTCGGATACATCATTAGTTTATCAATGGTGGCCTACGGATTTGTAGCCGGAGGCGCACCCGCATTTATGCTTTCTTTTTTATTGTTATTTATTGCATCACATGCCATTGGCCAGGGTGCAGTAATTTGGGTACTGATATCAGAAATTTTTCCAACACCCATTAGAGCAAAAGGCCAAGCATTTGGCGCGAGTATCCATTGGATATTTGCAGCGTTCATTACGCTTATTACACCCGTGTTTTTAGACAAGGACAATGGAATTTTTAAAGAAAATCCTTGGCCGATATTTGTATTTTTTGCGGTGATGATGGCTTTACAATTAGTTTGGATATTGACAAAAGTGCCTGAAACAAAAGGCGTATCTTTGGAGGACCTACAAAAGAAATTAGTACAATAAATTTATTTTATGCAGTTCCGCAATTTTAAAATGGTCGACTATGTGGTATATGGTCGCGGTGCGTTCAATCAGTTAGATGAAATATTAGCGCCTCGTCGTAAAGGCGACTTTCCAATGATATTTTTCTTGGATCATTTTTTCGTGGGGAAGCCATTGGCATCAAGAATTCCATTAAGAGGAAAAGATAAGATAGTGTATGTTGATGTTACACACGAACCCAAAACAACACAGGTGGATGCTATAGCTGCATCGTTAAAAGCAGAATTTGGTGAAGTAAGTGGTATTATTGGAATTGGTGGGGGTTCGGCCATGGATTTAGCAAAAGCGGTTTCTTTAATGATGACCAATCCAGGCTCTTCTGCAGACTATCAAGGATGGGACTTGGTGAAACAAGCCGGTGTTTACAAAGTAGGAATTCCCACTTTGAGTGGAACAGGAGCTGAAGTGAGCCGCACAACCGTGTTAACGGGTCCGGTGCGCAAGTTGGGTATGAACTCCGACTTCACACCATTTGATCAAATTGTATTGGACCCTGAATTAACACAGAACGCACCAGCGAATCAACGTTTTTATACCGGTATGGATTGTTATATTCATTGCATTGAAAGCCTAGAGGGTACTTTTTTAAATGAGTTCAGTAAAAGTTATGGCGAAAAAGCACTGGAACTATGTCGTAAAGTATTTGTAGAAAAAGACAAATGGGATGACGAGTGTGATGATCAATTAATGATGGCTTCTTATGCTGGTGGTATGAGTATTGCTTACAGCCAAGTGGGTGTAGCGCATGCGGTAAGTTATGGCTTAAGCTTTTTATTGGGCACCAAACACGGAATCGGAAATTGTATTGTAATGAATCATTTGGAAGAATATTATCCAGCAGGTGTGAAAGAATTTAAATACATGGTAGAGAAAAACAATATTGACATACCTACTGGAATTTGTGCAAACTTAACCGAAGATCAATTTGATGCAATGATTAATGTATCCTTGGGAATGAAACCTTTATGGGAAAATGCATTAGGAAAGGATTGGGAAAAAATAATGACCAGAGACAAGCTGAGAGCGCTTTACGGAAAGCTGTAAGCTTTTCGAAATACTTTCTTTGTACGGAAAATTATAAATAAAAAAGCCTCACAATTCGTGAGGCCTTTTTTGTATTTCTATCCCATCTTAAATCTTACTCTGCTTCTGCTACTACTTCTTTTACTTCAGGTATCATACGCTTCATCATTCCTTCAATACCCGCTTTTAAGGTAACCATACTTGAAGGACAACCGCTACAAGATCCTTGTAACATCAAGTTTACAATACCGTCGTTATAACTTTTAAATTGAATCGCACCGCCGTCCATTTCAACTGCAGGCTTAACATAGTTCTCTAATAATTCTTTTACACGCTTTACCACATCATCATCATCTGCGTGTACCGTGTTAGTGGCCTCTTGTTTCATCTTGGCAACCTCTTCTTCATTTACTACCACACCGCCATTCTCTAAATACTCTTTCAAGAAAGTTTTGATGGTAGGAATTACATCCTGCCAATCTTCTGTTTCAGCACTCTTTGTAAGGGTGATAAAATTGCTAGCAATGAAAACACTTTTAATAAAAGGAAAACTGAACAATTCTTTTGCTAAAGGAGAGGGACCGGCAAGACTTTCTTCTGCAACATCAATGCTTTTTCCTGGATACAACAATTTGTTCGCAACAAATTTCATTGTTTCTGGGTTGGGAGTCATCTCCGTATAAATGCTCACAATGGTATTTCCTGTAGTAATCATAAAATAGTGTTTATTGTTCCTGTTTACAAAAATAATCAAAATAGCAGCGCAGGCCTCTTGGCCCCATCTAAGTTCTTATTATTTTACCGATATCGAAAAACGCTAGGGCTGAATACTCAGTTTGGCATAATTCAACATAATCTTCTTTTCTCCGTTGTTATCAAAAAGAATGAGGGCAATGGGGTTGTGCGCCGAACCCTCAATTTCCTTTATAACCCCAAATCCAAACTTCTGATGCTCCACTTTCATGCCCGCCTCTAAAGCAGAAGGGTCGGCGGCCACAAAATTAAGGGAAGGAATATGGTTTTTATTTAAAGTGTTAGGTGGCACAACCGGCATATAGCTGGGTTTGCTTGGGCTAGCGGGGCTAGTCCCGGTTCCAGAGGTAGAAGCCGTTGGTTTACTAGGTCTTTGTTCCTGCCATCCACGGCTATTTCCTCCATGCATTCTATCATAAGCGGATCCCCATCCGCTACTTTGATTTCTTGCCCCACCACCCACATTGGATTTGTCCAATTGGTCCTCAGGCATTTCATCAATAAAGCGGCTTGGATCATTTTGTACCAGTTGACCAAAGCGATACCTTGAATTGGCATAGCTTAACCACAAATGTTTTTTAGCCCTTGTGATGGCCACATAAAACAATCTTCTTTCTTCTTCTAACTCTTCTCTTGTATTTACACTCATTCCACTTGGGAACAAGGTTTCTTCTAAACCTACCACAAATACACAATCAAATTCTAAACCCTTAGCAGCGTGCACGGTCATCAACTTAACGGTGTCTTCATTTTCAGAATCATTGTCCGCATCTGTGATCAAGGTAATTTGTTGTAAGTAGGAGCCCAAGCTTTTATCTCCCAACTCGCCATCCTCGTTGCTAGGACTTTCTGTCCACTCCTTAATTGAGTTTAACAATTCCTGTACGTTTTCATAACGCGCTAAACCTTCTGTACTTTTATCGTTAAACAATTCTTTTACAATATTGGTATGTTTACCCACCTGCACTGCAACATCCGATGCGTTGTGTTTGATTAATTGATTTTGGAAATATTTAATCATGGTCACAAACTCTTCAATGGCAGTAAGCGTACCCGCCTTAAATCCAAAACCCTTTGCTTTTTCTAGTACTTCAAAAAACGTTATATTGTTTTCTCCCGCTAAAACCAAACATTTTTCCACTGTGGTTTTACCAATACCTCTAACGGGGTAATTGATAATTCTTTTTAATGCTTCTTCGTCCTTGGTATTGGCAATCAAACGTAGATAAGCAATAAAATCTTTTACCTCCTTTCTTTGATAGAAGCTAAGCCCACCATATATCTTATAAGCAATGCCCGTGCGTCTTAAGCTTTCCTCAAAGGATCTGGATTGCGCATTGGTGCGATATAAAATAGCGAAGTCTTTATTGTAAAAATGATTTCTTAATTTATTTTCCTGGATGGTATCGGCTACCCATTTACCTTCATCATTATCAGTCGTTGTACGTACCAACTTAATTTTATCTCCTGCTTCATTTTCTGTCCATAATTCTTTTGGTATTTGACTAACATTATTTTTAATTACATGATTCGCTACACCAATAATAGATTGACTACTTCTGTAATTTTGCTCCAACTTTACCAGTTTTACATCGTCATAATCTTTTTGAAACTGTAATATATTTTCAATGGTAGCTCCTCTAAAACTATAAATACTTTGTGCGTCATCTCCCACCACACAAATATTTTCATGCACTGCTGCTAATAATTTTGCAATTTGATATTGCACCGGGTTGGTATCTTGATACTCATCAATTAATATATATTTAAACTTGTGTTGATATTTATGTAAGACGTCTGGAAAATTTT
>JALQXE010000133.1 GCA_023263235.1 Sediminibacterium sp.
CTATTCAATTCGAAGACGGTAACGAATATCCAGTAATTAAATTGGAGATTTCTAACACTTCACATCCTTTTTACACAGGTAAAAATATGTTAGTGGACACTGCCGGTCGTATCGACAAATTCAACAAGCGTTACGCAAAGAAAAAATAAAAGAAGGAGTTTCAAAACTTCAATTTTTTATATAATTACAACCCTTTCTTACTTTGGTATGAAAGGGTTTTTTGTGAAAAGGGAACTTGTGCGGTGTCTTTTATACTTACCTTTGTTAATCTTAACCATATGCCATGCATAAATTAGATATTTTAGCTTTTGGAGCTCATCCCGACGATGTTGAATTGGGATGCGCAGGTACTTTATTAAATGCAATTGCCGAAGGTAAAAAAGTGGGGGTGATTGATTTAACCCGAGGTGAGTTAGGAACAAGAGGAACTACTTCACAAAGATTAAAGGAAGCGCAATTGGCAAGTGAAGTAATGGGATTAACCATTCGTGAAAACTTGGGATTGGCCGATGGATTTTTCAAGAACGATGAAGAAAACCAATTAGTCATTATTGAAACTATTAGACGATTTAAACCTTCAATTATTTTTTGTAATGCACCAGCCGATAGACACCCGGATCATGGACGTGCTTCAAGTTTAGTAGAAGCCGCCGCATTTTTATCGGGTCTTTCGAAAATACAAACTATGCATAATGGACTTGCTCAAGATGCATGGAGACCAACACAGGTTTTTCATTATATCCAATCAAGAACTTTAGCACCCAATTTTGTAGTAGACATAAGTAAGTTTATGGACAAAAAAATGGAATCTATTTTAGCTCATAGTTCTCAATTTTATGATCCCAACTCTATTGAACCGGAAACCTTTATTTCTGGAAATGCTTTTTTGGAATTTATAAAAGGTAGAGCGAAGGAACTAGGTCAACAAATTGGAGTTGAATACGCTGAAGGATTTATAACTAAGAAATTATTAGGTATTCGTAGTTTAGATGCCATTATTCAAAACAAAACTTAGCAGGGTTTTATAATCCCATCATTATACATTTAAACTTCTCAAAACAATATTTTATACTTTATAACTTAATAGTATGTCAATCGTTAAAGTAGGCTTGGTTCAAATGTCTTGTAGTGCAGACGTAAATGCAAACAAACAAAAAGCCATTGAAAAAATTAAAGAAGCAGCTAATAAAGGTGCGGATATCATTTGTTTACAAGAACTGTACACTTCATTATATTTTTGTGATGTAGAAGCGTATGAAAATTTTAAATTAGCTGAATCTATCCCAGGTAAAACCACCGATGAACTTTCAATATTGGCTAAGGAATTAGGTGTTGTAATCATTGCTTCTTTATTTGAAAAAAGAGCAGAAGGCTTATACCACAATACTACAGCCGTATTAGATGCGGATGGCGCTTACTTAGGGAAATATCGTAAAATGCACATCCCTGACGACCCAGCTTATTATGAAAAATTTTATTTCACTCCAGGAGACTTAGGATATAAAGTGTTTAAAACAAAATTTGCAACCATTGGA
>JALQXE010000011.1 GCA_023263235.1 Sediminibacterium sp.
CTAGATGGAATTTTGATAAATTCAAAGGAGCCAATGATACATTAGGACTACAAATGAAAAGTGTGGGAGAAGTAATGGCCATCGGAAGAAGTTTTACAGAAGCCATTCAAAAAGCATGTCAATCATTAGAGAATGAAGCTATTGGTTTGGGATATTATGGAAAGAGCTTAATGAAGAACGAAGAGTTAATGGAATATATAAAAGTTCCTAAATGGGATCGTATTTTTAGAATTAAAGATGCCCTAATGCAAGGCTCCACTGTTCGCTCCATTGCAGCAGCAACTGGTATTGACAATTGGTTCTTATATCAAATACGTATCATTTGTAATATAGAAAAAGAATTAATGAAACATACTCTTGATACCCTCTCTATAGAATTAATGAAAGAAGCAAAACAACATGGCTTTAGTGATTTACAAATTGCTAAGCTATTAATAGGTAATACCAATGACGATGCAGTGTATGAAAAAAGAAAAGCTTGGGGTATTACCAGAGTATACAAAATGGTAGATACCTGTAGTGCTGAGTTTGAAGCTAAGACACCTTATTTTTATTCTAGTTTTGAAAACTAGTTCCCCTAATACATTGATTCAAAAAAACTAAAATTTAAAGAAAATTAAATACTATGAACGTAAAAGATATTGTGGCTTTAAATGAAAAAGAAACCAGAGCTGGATTTGGGGAAGGTGTTCATGAATTAGCTAAAGAAAACAGTGAAGTAGTAGTATTAACTGCAGACTTAGCAGGCTCTTTTAAATTAGGACCCTTTATCAAAGAATTTCCAGATCGTTTTATTGAAGTGGGTATAGCAGAAGCTAATATGATGGGCATTGCTGCAGGCTTAACTATTGGTGGAAAAATTCCATATACCACTACCTTTGCTAATTTTAGTACAGGAAGAGTATACGATCAAATTAGACAAAGCATTGCCTACTCAGATAAAAATGTAAAAATTTGTGCATCACATGCAGGATTAACATTGGGAGAAGACGGTGCAACACATCAAATATTAGAGGATATAGGACTTATGAAAATGTTACCAAGTATGACAGTGATTGTACCTTGTGATTATAACCAAACAAAAGCTGCAACAAAAGCTATAGCAAGTTATCATGGTCCTGTTTATTTACGTTTTGGTCGACCAAAATGGCCCAACTTTACAAAGGAAGACGGATCCGATTTTGTAATTGGCAAAGCACAAATATTAGCAGAAGGAACGGATGTTACCATAATTGCATGTGGTCACTTAGTTTGGAAAGCGATTGAAGCTGGAAAACAATTACAAGAACAAGGCATTAGTGTAGAGATAATTAATTTACATAGCATTAAACCATTGGATGAAGCTGCGATAATTAAGAGCTTACAAAAAACAGGTTGTGTGGTAACTGCCGAAGAACATAATATTATTGGCGGCATGGGCGATGTAGTTGCACAAGTAGCTGCCAAAAATTGTCCAGTACCTCAGGAGTTTGTAGGAACAAAAGATACATTTGGAGAAAGTGGAACACCGAATCAGCTGTTAACTAAGTACGGATTAGATGCAGTAAACATTGTAGAAGCTGCAAAGAAAGTAATCGCAAGAAAGGCTAAATAATAAAGCATTAAAAATAAAAAAGAGTCTCAGCATTGAGACTCTTTTTTATTTACTACTATGGAGCAAGTCTTACTTTTGTCCAACGATGATCCTGCTGTAAACTATAATGTAATCGGTCGTGTAAACGTGAGCTTCTACCCTGCCAGAATTCAATACTAGTAGGATGTACAATATAACCACCCCAATGCGGAGGCAAAGGCACATTACCGTCTTTAAATTTTTCTAAATTATCCTTCATTAATACTTCTAAAAATTCACGGTTTGGTATTACCTGACTCTGTGGCGAAGTCCAAGCACCTACCTGACTTCCAAGTGGTCGTGAATGAAAATATTGTTCACTTTCTTTGGCACTCACTTTTTTGATAGTGCCATTAATACGCACCTGTCTTTCCAATTCTTTCCAGAAAAAATTCATCGCAACAATAGGATTCGCTGCAATTTCTTTTCCTTTATTACTTTCGTAATTAGTATAAAAAACAAAACCTTCTGGGGTAAACCCTTTTAATAAAACAACGCGCGCGGTAGGTGCTCCATTTAATGCAATGGTAGATAAAGTGAAGGCATTTACTTCGTCGATGTTACTTTGAATCGCTTCCTCCCACCAATGTTCAAATTGATCCATTGGATTTGCTGCAGTGGAAGCTTCGTCTAGTGATGCTAACTGATAATCCCTTCTGATGCTTGAAATATCTCTATTCATAAAACGAATTTAATGCTATTTAAATTTCTTTGGTTGCAAATAAAACATTTACCACACTTAACAATAACATCATCCCTATCAGCTGATGTGTTTGAGCCAACCATTCAAATTTTGCCCATTCCCCTGGCACAATTGAGGTACTTGAAAGCACTGTAAGCACCCCCAATAAAATCTGAACACCTACAAGTAAGGAAGGCAGCATTTTTATCTTACTCCAAAATAAATTGCCTCTGAGTGCATTCATTTTGAAAGTCCAAAATAAAATAACTGCCAATAAAATATAAGCCAAGCCTCTATGTACAAAATGAATCCAAATAGTATTGTTCACTGCATTTAATAAAAAAGAATCCTTACTCGTTAATCCATCCGGAACCCAGGCTCCATTAATGGTAGGCCAAGTACTTGCAACGTTAGCAGCCTTATGTCCTGCCATAAGTGCACCATAAATAAGTTGTAAGCATAAAATCATAATCACAATCCAAGCCCAATTACGAATACTCTTAAACTTAAGTTGTCCCTCTGAACTCACTGTATTTTTTTCAATAGGAATTGCTTTTAAGGTTAATGCAAACCAATACGTGTAAGCCAATAAGCCCAATGCAAAAATAAAATGCAAGGCTAAACGCGTAGGTTTCACATACACCGCATCTACTTCCAAACCGCTTGCTACCATAATCCAACCAATGGCACCTTGTAGCGCTCCTAACAAAAATAAAACCACCAAAGGTTTAATCATTTTTGGTTTAAAATATTTTTTTACAAGAAAATAAATAAACCCAAACGCAAAAACCAATCCAATAGTTCTAGCCCATAAACGATGAAACCATTCCCAAAAAAATATAAACTTAAAATTAGCAAGTGTAAAGTCAAAGTTCAATAACTGAAACTGTGGCGTTGTTTTATATTTCGCAAATAACTCCTGCCAATGTGTTTCACTCATAGGAGGCAATGCACCTGTAACCACATCCCATTCTGTAATAGATAGGCCACTGCCCGTTAAACGGGTAATACCACCCAATGCAATTTGAATCACCGTCATGGCAACACCTAGTAAAAGCCAATTGGCAACTGCTTTTTGTTTGGAGTCTTGAATACTCATTATATAATACAATTGAATAGACCACAAAGGTAGCAAGTAATGCGTGGATAGCTTAAATTTACAGGACTAAAAAAAGGAAGTTTGACAGGATTACTCAACTTTTATCAGGAACAATTCATTGAAGCAGGATGCGATGAAGCGGGTCGTGGATGTTATGCCGGACCCGTTTTTGCAGCGGCTGTGATACTTCCGGCTAACTTTTACCACCCTTTGTTAAACGATAGTAAAAAACTAAGTGAAAAGCAAAGAACTGAATTAGCCCCAATTATTAAATCTAATGCAATTGCCTGGGCCATTGCATCGCAAACTGCTGCCGAAATTGACGCATCCAATATTTTAAAGGCCTCTATAAAATGTATGCACTTAGCGCTGGACCAATTAAAAAAGAGACCACAATTTATTGCTGTAGACGGCAACCGATTTTATCCCTATAAAAAAGTACCTCATCAAACCATTGTAAAAGGAGACGGGAAATACGCCCATATTGCTGCTGCTAGTGTATTGGCAAAAACAGCGCGGGATGCCTACATGCAGGAAGCGCATTTACAGTATCCACAATACGGCTGGGATAAAAATAAAGGATACGGAACAGCCATACATCGAGCAGCCATTGAAGCGCATGGGCTTTGTTTTGAGCACCGAAAGAGTTTTAATATTTTACCTCCTCAGCTGTCTATCTTATAAATTTAAAAATCCCAAACGCCTGCACCTTGACGTATAACCTCATAAGTAGCTGTGGTACAATCCACCACAGTTGAAGGGATAATACCGCCAATGCCTCCGTCAATAACCATATCAATTTGACGACCCCAATGTTCGTAAATAATTTCAGGGTTGGTATAATCTTCAATGAATTCTCCAGGAAAGGAAGCCGACAATATGGGATGTCCTAAAGTTTTAATTATAGACAAGGCGATATTGTTATTGGGAATACGCAATCCAATCGTTTTTTTCTTAGACTGCAAAATTTTAGGCACCTGTTTACTAGCAGGTAAAATAAAAGTAAAGGGGCCGGGTAATGCTTTTTTCAAAATTCTAAATAAAGTATTGTCAATTGCTTTAGCATATAAACTCAAGTCACTTAGATCTGCGCAGATGAAGCTTAAATTCGCTTTTTCTGGATTCACTTTTTTTATTGCACAAATTTTCTCAATAGCTTCTGGGTGAAAAATATCACAACCCAAACCATAAATGGTGTCTGTGGGATAAGCAATAATGCCGCCACTTTGCAAACAGTCTTTCACTTGCGAAAGTTGTCGAGGTTGGGGATTGTCTGGATGAATACGAATTAGCATAAAAGTAATGGTGTAAAAGTATTCAATATAATTACTAAATGAAAATGTTTTATTTGTACAAATGAGTCTTATGATAAACATTATCTATTTGGAAGAAAAAATTGTAACGCGTGAAGCATATGTATTGGCATTTGAGCAACAAGAAGATTGTAAAGTAATGTATGCCAATAGTTGTGTAGCAAGCTTTATTACTTATTTGCAAAACCAAAAACTGCCAGCAGACCTTTGTGTTTTATCCGACGCTTATGCTTATACCCAGTTGGCTAAAATCATTAAATTAATTAAATCAAAAAGTAGCCACTGTTATATTTTATTAAAATCAGAAGCAAAATTGATGAAAAGCATTTGCTTTTTATTGAAAAATGGACTCAACGGCTTCTTTTTTACCGATGAGCCACTCATTGATTTAAAACAATGTGTGTATCAAAGAACAAAATTTAAAATTACCAAAGACAAACTGAAACTAATTCTACATAGTAAAAGAACAGGTATCCAAATAAAAGAACTACACTATAATATGCAGCCACTAACACAAAGTGAGATTGAATTTATACAAGCCTGCGTACAAGATGAAAGCTATGAGGAAATTGCAAAACGTTTGCAAAAAACAGTAAAAACCATTTACGGTTATCGAGACCGAATATTTAAAAAGTTACAGGTAAAACAAAGGACCGCCATGGTAATGACGGCCCTTAAAAGAAATTATATCGACCTTTAAAAACTATTTAATTTCCCAAGTCTCGCGACCACGAATTAATTTATCTAAATCACCAGGACCTTTCACTAATGATTCTTCTAATTGCAATGCCATCATATCTTCATAGCAAGGACGATCAGCAGTAAAGAATACACCAAAAGGACGTGGGAACACCGCACCTGGCTCAGATGGGTTGTCAAATAAACGTGTTAAGATTTGTGCTTTATAAAAATCTTTCTCATCGTGAATCCATAAATCATCGGCACTGTATTTATCACCCAATGTTACCACTTGTGGACGCATACCATCAAAGCGAATTCCCTGTTCTCCATTCGCACCAAAAGTCAATGGTTTTCCTTGCTCTAAGAACAATGTATGTAAAGGCTTTGTACCTTTTTCAGTAAAAATTTCAAAAGCACCATCATTAAAGATGTTACAGTTTTGATAGATTTCTAAGAATGAAGTTCCCTTATGATCATTGGCACGAGTAATCATGTATTGCATATGCTTTGGATCACGATCCATTGTACGTCCAACAAATGTTGCGTCTGCACCTAAAGCCAAAGCAGCAGGATTAAAAGGATGATCAATACTTCCCATTGGCGTACTCTTCGTGATTTTATTTAATTCCGAAGTAGGAGAATATTGACCTTTTGTTAAACCATAAATTTGATTATTGAAAACTAAAAAGTTAACATTAAAATTTCTTCTCAACATATGAATGGTGTGGTTACCACCAATACTCATAGAGTCCCCATCACCTGCAACAATCCAAATACTTAATTCGGGACGAGATGCTTTTAATCCACTTGCAATAGCAGTAGCACGACCATGGATTGAGTGCATACCATATGTGTTCATGTAATAAGGGAAACGGCTACTACAACCAATACCACTAATCACAACAATATTTTCTCTAGGAACACCAATAGTTGGCATTACTTTTTGCACCTGCGCTAAAATAGAATAATCACCACAACCAGGGCACCAACGTACTTCTTGATCAGAGGCAAAATCCTTTGCAGTTAATGGGGTTGCTTGTGCTAAAGTTTCTGTAGACATAAACGCATTCATTTAGATAACAAATTTACGAATTTAGGGGGTTCAGCAAACAATTATTTAGGCCTTATTTAACCCTTCTACCCTTCCAAGTGTAAGTTTTTACTTGCCCAAAGAGTCCAGCAACCAGGGTGTATATAATGTGCAGGGGCTGATATAAGGGGAAATAGCGCAACTCTTTTTCTAATTGATAAAATCTAGCAACAGGTGATAGAAAAACAAGTTCAAAAATGATTTTAATAGTAAGTGATATCACAACAGGAATGTAGGCACCTAAAATGAATAATACCAAAATGAAAAAATTATACAAATACACCAATAACAACACCCAAAAAATGGAGTTATCATCATAATAGCGTGCCTTACTAGACCATCTAATTCTTTGCATGATAAATTCCTTCCAATTACTCATTGCTTTTGTTAATACAATGGCACCTGGATGAAATAAATATCCAATTCTATTGGATAAGGTTACTTTCATTTTATGCATTAAAAACATATCATCACCACTTGCAATTTGATCCACCCCTTGGTAACCTCCAACTGCAATAAAGGCCGATTTTTCAAAAGCTAAATTGGCGCCATTGCTCATAGAATGTTTGCCAGCGCCCACTGCAGCTGCTGTTATACCTTGCAGTGCTAAAAAATCGAGCAACTGAAATTCATTTAAAACACCCTGCTCCTTAATAAACATCACCGGCGCTGCTACAAAAACTGGATTGTATTTTAAAATATAGGCATTGTACAAACTCAACCATTGTTTGGGTATTAAACAATCAGCGTCGGTGGTTAGTATCCATTTTCCTTTTGCATGACTTACTGCTTTTTCAATAGCCTTCTTTTTAAAAGAATTCATTTCGCCCGGCTTAAAATAATCGGCCAAACTTAATAAATGAACATTAGAATGTACTGCTCCAATTTGCTTCACAATTACTGCAGTATCATCCTCCGAAAAATCATCAATTACAATAATCTCAAAAAGTTCGGGCGCATAATCTTGAGCTAAAATAGAATCTAAACAAGCTTTAATGTTTAACGATTCATTTCGGGCAGGAATAACAATGGTAAAATGGGTGGAAAAGTCTGCTGTATGGGGCAATACTTGTTTGGTCTTAAAAATGGTCAATTTCCCAAACCAATAACTATAAGCCACCAATAAAAGAGCATATAAAATGGTTAAAATTGCTAAGGTGTTGGTCAAAATGGATAGCATGCCCCAAAGTTACTGCCTTTCCGGGCCAAAAATTTGGAGAAATTGTCAAAATCAACGTACTTTTGAATTAGTTGCATAACTAACTATATGTCAAACAACCAATTTAAAAGAGGGGAATTATACAGTGTCATTAATGGTATGGCCACGACTGCTGTTGCCCGTCGACTACAAAAAAATTATCGCACTGCTGGTCTTGAAATTACCATTGAGCAATGGTCTGTTTTGTACCATTTATGGAAGGAAGACGGTTTAAGTCAACAAGAATTAGGAACCCGAACTTTCCGTGATAAAGCAAGTATCACTCGTCTCATTGATAATTTAGAAAAATTAGGATTAGTAACCCGTGTTGCAAGCACAACCGATAGACGCATCAATAAAGTTTGTTTAACGGATGCAGCAAAACCATTACAACAACAAACCTATGAGTTGGCGAATCAAACTATGAATGAAGCATTGCAAAATATATCGAAAGAAGAAATTGAAGTTGTAAAGAATGTTTTGCAAAGAGTGTATGACAATTTAACCCACCCTGATTTAATTTAATCCACACTAAATGTGTAAATAATATTTGACAAAAATTTTAAACGCTATTTTATGAGCACAACAATTCACGGAGGAGAATGGATCATTAAGGAAGTAAAAGCAGATGATGTTTTCATTCCCGAAGATTTTAACGAAGAGCAATTAATGGTGCGCGACATGTGCGATCAATTTGTAGACACAGAAGTGTTACCAGTTGCTGACAGAATTGACAAATTAGAACCCGGCTTAATGCCTTCTTTATTGGAGAAAGCAGGTGCACAGGGCCTTTTAGGTATCACTATTCCAGAGCAATATGGTGGACTTGGAAAAGAATTTATAACTGCAACCATCGTAGCGGAATATTTAGGAGGGGGTTATTCTTTCTCAGTTGCCAATGCAGCACATACTGGTATTGGTACATTACCAATTTTATATTTTGGTAATGAAGCACAACGTGCTAAGTATGTTCCAAAATTAGCAAGTGGTGAATGGAAAGGTGCTTATGGTTTAACAGAGCCCAACAGTGGATCCGATGCATTAAGTGCAAAAACAACTGCTACATTATCGGCCGACGGCAAGCATTATATTTTAAATGGACAAAAATGTTGGATCACCAACGGTGGATTTGCCGATGTATATACTGTATTTGCAAAAATTGATGGAGAGCAGTTTACAGGATTTATTGTAGAGCGTGGCATGGATGGATTTACTCAAGGACCCGAAGAACATAAAATGGGTATTAAAGGATCAAGTACCGTACAATTATATTTTAATGATTGTAAAGTACCTGTAGAAAATGTATTAGGTGAAATTGGCAAAGGACATTTAATTGCATTTAACGTTTTAAATATTGGTCGATTAAAATTAGGGGCTGCTACATTGGGTGGTGCGAGAAGAGCCTTGACAGAGACCATTCAGTATGCGAAAACCAGAGAGCAATTCAAATTACCCATTGCAAAGTTTGGAGCTATCCGACATAAGTTAGCTGAAATGGCTATTCAAATGTGGGTGGGTGAAACAGCGTTGTACCGTGTGTCACGCAACATTGATGAAATGGAAATTGAATTGGCTGCTGCTGGAAAAAATTTATCTGAAAGTTTATTAGGTGCTGCCGAAGA
>JALQXE010000038.1 GCA_023263235.1 Sediminibacterium sp.
TAGGTGGCTGTTGTGGAACAACACCTGAACATATTAAACACATGGCCGATAATGTTAGAAATTTAACACCAAGACCACTACCTATAGTGGACGCAACTATTTAATCACATTGAATAAAATCTTTGTAATTAAAACTAAAGAGAAAATTATGAGTGAACATATACATATTAAACCTTACTTAAGATTAGCAGGACTAGAACCTTTGGTGATTCGTCCCGAAACTAATTTTGTAAACGTGGGAGAAAGAACCAATGTGACAGGTTCTAAAAAATTTGCGCGTTTAATTAAGGAAAATAAATACGAGGAGGCATTATCTGTAGCACGTCAACAAGTGGAAAGTGGCGCTCAGATAATTGATGTAAACATGGATGACGCTTTATTAGAAGGCGTGAAAGCCATGACTACGTTTTTGAATTTACTACAAAGCGAACCCGATATTGCGCGTATTCCTGTTATGATTGATAGTTCCAAATTTGAAATTATTGAGGCAGGTTTAAAGTGTGTACAAGGAAAATGTATTGTGAACTCTATCTCCATGAAAGAAGGAGAAGCAAAATTTATTGAACAGGCACATATTTGTAAAGCCTATGGCGCAGCGGTAATTGTAATGGCTTTTGACGAGGTAGGTCAAGCCGATACCAAGGATCGCAAAGTAGAAATTTGTGCGCGCGCTTATAAAATTCTGGTAGAACAAGTTGGCTTTGATCCTCAGGACATTATTTTTGACCCCAACATTTTTGCAGTTGCAACGGGTATTGAAGAGCACAATAATTATGCTGTAGATTTTATTGAAGCAACGCGTATCATAAAACAAAAAATGCCGCTAGCGAAAGTAAGTGGTGGCGTTTCCAATGTGTCTTTTTCTTTTAGAGGTAATGAAGCAGTTCGCGAAGCCATACATGCAGTGTTTTTATACCACGCCATTAAAGCAGGTATGGATATGGGTATTGTAAACGCAGGGCAATTGGCGGTTTATGATGAAATTGATGCAGTATTACGAAATTTATGTGAGGATGTAATATTGAATAAAAACAATGATAACAACCAAGCAACTGAAGCATTAATCCAATATGCAGATAATATAAAAGCAAGTGGCGAAAATGCAGGACAGTCATCGGAAGAAGCCAATAAAATAAAATTAGCTTGGAGAAATGACACAGTTGAAAAACGTCTTGCCCACTCCTTAATTAATGGCATTACTGATTTTATTGACGAAGACACCGAAGAAGCAAGATTAAAATACAGCGCCCCGTTGGAAGTGATTGAAGGGCCATTGATGGCGGGCATGAATCAAGTAGGTGATTTATTTGGTGCAGGTAAAATGTTCTTACCACAGGTAGTAAAGAGTGCACGTGTAATGAAGAAAAGTGTGGCCGTTTTAACACCTTACATTGAAGCAGAAAAAGAAAGATTAAAAAATGCATCAACCCATCCAAATGGGCAAACTAAAGGGCCGGCTAAAATATTATTAGCAACCGTAAAAGGCGATGTGCATGATATTGGGAAAAATATTGTAGGTGTGGTATTAGGATGTAATGGTTATGAAATTATTGATATTGGTGTAATGGTGCCTGCAGATAAAATTTTATCAGAAGCCGTAAAGCATGATGTTGATATTATTGGATTAAGTGGATTAATTACACCATCACTTGACGAGATGGTACACATAGCCAAAGAAATGAAACGTCGCGGCATGAAAATACCTTTAATGATTGGAGGAGCGACCACTTCACGAATGCACACAGCCGTAAAAATTGCACCCGAATATGGAGACGGTGTTATACATGTATTAGATGCTTCCAGAAGTGTAACTGTAGCAGGATCACTTTTAAACAAAGAACAAAAAATACCATTTTTAGAAAATTTAGATAAAGAATATACGCAACTGAAAGCTGATTTCGACAATAAGAAAACGGTGAAGCAGTCCACTCCTTATGCAGAAGCATTACAAAATAAAATGGTGATTGACTGGTCTAAATTTGAAGCTACCACTCCAAGCTTTACAGGTAACCAAGCCATTGAAATAAACGACTTATCGGTACTCGTTGATTATATCGATTGGAAACCATTCTTTATAGCTTGGGAATTACACGGTAATTTCCCAGCTATTTTAACTGATGAAAAAGTAGGCGAGGTTGCCACAAAATTATATGCCGATGCGAATGCTTTATTATCAACTATAATTAATGAAAAATGGTTAACCGCTAAAGGTGCCGTTGGTTTCTGGGAAGCAAGCGCCCAAGGTGATGATGTAATTTTATCACATAGTGGCGCATCAACGAAATTACATTTCTTAAGACAACAGGCTAAAAAAGCAGCAGGACAACCTAATTTTTCTTTAGCAGACTTTATTTGTCCAACAACAGAAAATAAAAAGGATTACCTAGGCGCTTTTGCAGTGACCATTCAC
This sequence comes from Sediminibacterium sp., assembly GCA_023263235.1. The sequence goes on from JALQXE010000038.1 coordinate 2,411, forward strand.
GGGATTGAAAAACATATCAAGGCTTTTGAGGACAACCATGATGATTACAACAAAATTATTTTACAAGCATTAGCAGACAGATTAGCAGAAGCATTTGCAGAATATTTACATGCTAAAACAAGAAAGGAAATTTGGGGCTATGCTAAAGACGAGCAATTGGGTAACGATGAATTAATTAAAGAAAACTATGTTGGTATTCGTCCAGCCCCAGGCTACCCTGCTTGTCCTGATCATACTGAAAAATACACATTGTTTAATTTATTGGATGCTGAAAAGCATACCGGTATTACTTTAACGGAAAGCTTGGCAATGTATCCTGCCTCTAGTGTTTGCGGTTGGTATTTTGCAAATCCACAAAGTCAGTATTTTGGACTGGGTAAAATACAGCAAGACCAAGTAGAAGATTATGCAAAACGCAAGCAACAGTCCCTGGAGTATATCACAAGATGGTTGCAACCCGTAATTGAATAATATTAATTAAATAGTATAAAAAAGGACTAAAAATATTTAGTCCTTTTTTATACGTTAAACTTTTTCAAACAACCACCATAAACGTTTACGTGGCTTAACGGTATAATTTTTTGTTACATATTTGCTTATATGATCCATTGCTTCATCCACACTGTCAGTGAATAGCATAAACTTTCTATCCTCTTGTGAAATAGTTCCTTCCTGTATCATGTGTTCAATCCAATGATGAAATGGTTGATAATACTGCCTACCCATCACTACTATTGGAAAATCATTTATCACTTTAGTCTGTGCCAAAGTTAGGGTTTCAAAAAATTCATCTAATGTCCCAAACCCTCCAGGCATTATGATAAATGCATAGGAGTACTTCACTAATAATACTTTACGAATGAAAAAATAATTAAACGTGATGGATACATTCGTATAAGGATTGGGATTTTGTTCAAAAGGCAGCTTGATATTACATCCCACCGATTTCCCACCTGCTTCAAAAGCACCTTTATTGGCTGCTTCCATAACACCAGGACCGCCGCCTGTCATTGTTGTAAATCCTAGCTGAGCAATACGTTTTCCCACTTCCTCACTTTTTTTGTAGTAGGGATGATCACTATTAAAACGTGCAGAGCCAAATACGGTAATACAAGGCCCAATAAAATGTAAGGTTCTAAAACCTTTAATAAATTGAATGAAAATTTCAAAGGCAAAAAATAATTCATTAATCCTTGGCTTAGGTCCATCTAAATGAAAACTTTTGTTACTAGCTGGGATAATGGGTTTTAATTTTTTTTGATGATTTTCTACTTGCATACGAATAAATAAATTAACAATTTATATTCAATGAAGTTAGTATAAATAATGGAGCAGTGTACGTTAAAATAACTAAATTTGATTTGTATAAAACCCCAAATGAACCGCTATTACTCAATCATACTGTTTTTGATTTGCCAAAGTTTTGTTTTAACTAGCTCGGCGCAACAAAAACTTGCCCTTGAGCAAATCCAAGTATACTCAACAATTAATCCTACTGCCAAATATTGGCAACTGCCTAAGGATCTAAATCCTATTATTAGCGCTTTAGATAGTGGATTTTTTTTAAAGCTTGATTTGAAAAGAGACACACAAATTATTCCCAAAACTTTGTATTTAAACAAACTAAACCAATTAGGGAAAATAAATATTAATTGGTCGGAAACCCGAGATTACGACTTGCATGCATATTTGGAATTATATGAAATGGACCCCGATTTTATTTACAGAAATAATTTAGCTCAAATTCCGGCTGCTAAGAGAGACAGTATACATAGTATCTGGCTAGTGACTATTAGTTTATTTAATAAGCAGCAAAATAAAGTCATCCAAAAAACAATCATTTTAGGGTTAAGTCCTATTAACTCAATAGGAATAGGATACCTGAATAAGGCTTCTGCAAGTACTCCTTATCATATTTACAATGCGATAACAAAAAGTATTAGCATGTTGGCTCCAGAAAGAGAAGATATTGAATACATGGATGCTAAATTACCCGCAGCTTACACCATTGATAATTATTGGATGCCTTACGTTCATAATCAACCTCGTATTTTATTTGATACTACTAAAAAATTCATCAATTACAATACAAGCAATGGGCCACATCTTTTAAGAATGCCTTCAGCTATATTAAACAAAATAAATGTAAAAGACAAAAGCATCAACAATCCTTATAAAAATGTTATTAGCTTAATAAAAAAGAATAGGATCAATGCTTTCAATAGTGAATACTATCAAGTAATCCAGTCTTTAAGAGATGTAAAAAATGACTACGATTATACTGTGGAAGGCTATTTGGAATTCAATGTTGAAGGAACAGGCTTAAATAACCAACTTGCGCTCGTTTTTTTACCAGATTCTATTCATAAAATATACAATAATAAAGATAGCATTGGTTGTTTTATAGTAAAAGACATAGTACCTGAAATAAATAAATACTTTTATTCAGAAATTATTTACAATGGATATGATAGTACAAAGCAATATACATTGAGTGATAAGAAAAATGAAAAGCACTTAATACTACATAATAAATCAATTGATGGGAAAATAAATAACAATACATTTTCTATCAAACTAAGTGCTGACAATACCATTAAAACATTATTTCTAAACAACAATCTAATTGCCATTTTAACGGGTAAAGAAAAACCAGAGCAAATGGTATTAGTTGATAAAACTGCCCCAGAACAGTTAACCGATTTTTTAATCATGTTTTCTTTTAGTGAGATTTTTCAAAACCCAAATTAAATAACTGAATGCGCATAGTTAGTTATAATGTGAACGGCATTAGAGCAGCCATTAAGAAAGGATTAATTGACTGGTTAAAAGAATATCCAGTAGATGTACTTTGTGTCCAAGAAACAAAGGCAACGCCCGAGGACGTAGATTTGTCTCAGTTTACAGAATTAGGATACCATGTTTCCTGGTACCCTGCACAAAAAAAAGGTTATAGTGGCGTGGCCGTGTTCAGTAAAAAAAAGCCATCCTTAATAGTTTGTGGGAATGGATATGAAATGAGCGACTATGAAGGCAGAGTTATAAGAATAGACATTGGTGAAATTACAATTGTAAATGCTTATTTCCCTTCAGGTACTAGTGGAGAAGAAAGGCAAGGGTATAAATATCAATGGTTAGATGAATTTTATATTTGGATTGAAGCATTAAGAAACCAAAGGCCTAATATCATTTTAGCAGGCGACTATAATATTGCACATAGTGAAATTGACATACACGATCCTAAGGGCAATAAAAAATCATCCGGTTTTTTACCTGAAGAAAGAGCCTGGATGGATCAATTGATTGCAGCAGGTTGGATAGATAGTTTTAGACATAAAAATCCAACAGCAACAGGCGCCTACTCCTGGTGGAGCCAACGTTTTCCGTCGGTTAGGCTAAACAACAAAGGATGGAGAATTGATTATTTATGTACAACTGCCCCTTTAGAAAAACAAATTAAATTGGCAAGTATCTTACCCCATGTAAAACATAGTGATCATTGTCCTATCGTAATTGAGCTTAAAAATTAACCTTATCTATTCTAATATGCATGTATTGAATATAAGTTTTCAAATTGCCCCTAACCTAAAGGAACAGTGGCTTTTATGGATGAAAAGCAAATTCATCCCAATGATGACGGAAACAAAATGTTTTCAAAATCATCAGTTTTACAACCTTGACGTAAGCGCAGATCAAGCCCCTACTTATACCCTACAACTATTCACCGAAACCCCCGAAAACCTTGCCCTTTTCACGGAAAGTTTCTCGGGCCCTTTATTAGATGAACTTCAAAAAACCTGGGGAGATCAATGTTTTCACTTTATTACCACCATGCGAATTGTGAATTGATTGTGGATACTTTAAATGGCTAAAACGCACTCCTAGCCTATATTTCAGCTTCTTATAGTTTAAAAGTCAATACCACAAAGGATTTCAGCGTTTTTTATAAAAAAAATGATTTTAAACATTTTGGCCTATTTGTACTTGAAATCCTTGCTATTTAAGGGTTTTATTGGAAAAATAAAATTAAAAATAAATGGCAAAATATTTTTTCGTTTCATAAAACCTAATAAATTTGTCATATCGTTTAAAACTATAAAAAACACATTTATGAACAAAGCAGAATTAATCGCGCACATCGCGGACAGTGCTGAATTAACAAAAACATCAGCAAATGCAGCTTTAGATGCATTTATCGATGCTGTAACTAAATCTTTGAAAAAAGGTGGTAAAGTAACTTTAGTTGGTTTTGGTACTTTCTCAGTAT
>JALQXE010000071.1 GCA_023263235.1 Sediminibacterium sp.
GTGCAGAAAAAGTATTACATGGTGCACAAAAACCTTTCACTGCGATTATTGGTGGCGCGAAAGTGTCTGATAAAATTTTGATTATCGAAAATTTATTAGATCGTGCAACCGATATTATTATTGGTGGTGGTATGGCATATACTTTCTTTAAAGCGCAAGGTGGTAAAATTGGTAAATCAATTCATGAAGACGATCGTATGCCTTTGGCTTTAGAAATTTTAGCAAAAGCAAAAGCAAAAGGAGTAAATATTCATTTACCAATTGATAATATTATTGCAGATGATTTTAACAATGATGCAAAAACACAAAATTGTGCGAGTGGTGAAATACCGGACGGTTGGGAAGGTTTAGATGCTGGTGTTGAATCTAGAAAACAATTTGCAAAGGTAATTTTAGCAAGTAAAACCATTTTATGGAATGGTCCAATGGGTGTTTTTGAAATGCCTAATTTCCAAGCCGGAACAAAAGCTATTGCCGACGCTGTTGCGGAAGCTACGCAAAAAGGTGCCTTTAGTTTAGTGGGTGGTGGAGACAGCGTTTCCGCAGTGAACCAATTTGGTTACCATGACAAAGTGAGTTATGTAAGTACCGGCGGTGGCGCTATGTTGGAGTATTTTGAAGGCAAAGTACTTCCAGGTATAGCAGCCATTAAAGGCTAATTTGGCAGAAAATACGTTCTTTAGTTAAGGATAAGTTAATTGGAATCCCCTCAGCCTAGCTGGGGGGATTTTTTTGTCAGCTTTTTAATTCTTTTTTAAGACTAAACGGCAGTTATTGTCTTTGGTACTTCCTTTGCTCTATCTTTATAAACAAATACAAAAACTATGTTACGTAAAAATTTAGGTTTATTTATTACACTAGGCGTTGTCCTAATATTATTTGGTATGGGCTGTAGTGGTTACAATGGTTTGGTAACTGCTGACCAAAGTGTTAAAAAATCATGGGGTAATGTTGAAACTAATTACCAAAGGAGAGTCGATTTGTATAATCAAATAATTGATATTATAGAAAGTTCTCAAAAATTCGAAAAGTCAACATTGATAGATGTACAAAATGCTCGTTCAAAAGCTACGGAAATTAAAGTAGATATTAATGATCCAGCTTCATTGGCAAAATTCCAAGCTGCACAAGGACAATTACAAAGTAGTTTCACAAAACTTATGGCAGTTGCAGAAGCATATCCAGATTTAAAAACAACAAAACAGTTTGAGAATTTTCAAACGCAAGCTGAAGAAACTGAAAACAGAATTAACATAGCAAGAAGAGATTTTAATGCTGCTGTTGATGTTTATAATACTGCTACAAAGACTTTCCCTAGGAACATATTTGCAAATATGTTTGGATTTAAGGAAAAATCATATTATCAATCTGATCCAGGTTCTGACAAAAGACCAACTCGAAAAATTGGTAATTAACATTTCAACTCTATAATTAATTCCTTTAAATAGTCGGAAATAATTAAAGCCAATTGCTAGCAATTTGGAATCTACTAAGGTTTCAATACAATAAATAAAAACAATTATGTGGAATCCCTTCAAAAGAAGTGCCGATAACTTATTGACAGCCTCTGACAAGCAAATGCTTGTGGAGGCTATTCAATTAGCCGAGCAAAATACGAGTGGAGAAATTCGTGTATTTGTTGAAAGTAAGCTTGGCAAAAAAGACGCATTAGCTAGGGCTACCGAATTGTTTTTTAAAAACAAGATGAATGAGACAAAGGATCGAAATGGTGTATTAGTTTATGTTGCTGTTAATGATAGAAAGTTAGCAATCTATGCCGATCAGGGCATATATGAAAAAGTAGGAATTGAGTTTTGGTATAGTCAAGTCCTAGAGATGACGAAGCATTTTAAAAGTTTGAATTATGTTATTGGAATATCAACAGTTGTAAAAGAAATAGGACAAGCCTTGCATGAAAACTTCCCTTATGATAGGGTTAATGATAGCAATGAATTATCTGATGATATTATGATTGGGAAATAATTAACTGCTATGAAATTTATTAAACACATCTTCTTTTTATTAGCTTTTATAGTAGTTGGAGCTTTCACATTGCAAGCGCAAAATATATTAGCCAAACCTAATCCGGCAAGATTATTAAATGATGCTGCGAATATTTTTTCACTTGCCGAAAAAAATAATTTAGAACATAAATTAATTTCCGTTGAAAAGTATAGCTCTAATCAAATTTCAATAGTTTCTTTAAATTCATTAGATGGATATCCAATCGAAGATTATGCAAAAAAACTATTTAATGTTTGGGGTATAGGAGATAAAGAAAAAAACAATGGCATATTATTATTGTTTTCGCTTAATGATAGAAAAATTAGAATTGAAGTTGGATATGGTATAGAAGGTGCAATATCTGACATTATAGCCAAAAGTATTATTGATAATGACATCACACCTAATTTTAAGAATAGGGAGTATTATGCAGGTATTAATAAAGCAATAGATGATTTGGTTTTAGCTGCAAATGGTATTTATGAAATCCCAATTAAATAGAAGACAAATAATGCAACATAAATTAATAAAATCACTTCTGTTATTATTTGCATCTGCTATCATAGGCGTATATTCCTTGCAAGCGCAAAATATAATAGCCAAACCTAATCCGGCAAGATTAGTAAACGATGCTGCAGGAATATTAAATCCAACTGAGGTTGCTACTTTAGAAAAAAAATTAGTTGCTTTGGATGATTCAAGTTCCAACCAAATTGTAGTTGTAATTGTCCCTTCCTTAGACGGCTATCCAATTCAAGATTATGCGAATAAACTTTTTAGAGATTGGGGCATTGGAAGCAAAGAAAAAAACAATGGAATTTTATTGCTCATTTCGGTGAATGATAGAAAAACCAGAATTGAAGTAGGATATGGATTAGAAGGTGCTATCCCAGATATTACTGCAAAAAGTATCATTGATAATGACATTACACCTAATTTTAAAAAGAATGCTTATTTCGAAGGAATTAATAAAGCGACCGATAATTTAGCAAAAGCGGCAGTTGGTGAATACAAAGCCCCTAGGGCAAAAGGGAAGATGGGTGCAAAAGGTTTTATAATTCTGGTCATTATCATTTTTGTAATAGTTGCAATTGTAGGAAGCCGCGGGAATGGAACTGGCGGTTCCAGTATTAGAGGCGGTGGGTTTAGTGATTTTGCTACTGGTATGTTACTAGGTTCACTACTTGGAGGTGGTGGAAGAGGTGGTGGAAGTGATTGGGGTGGTGGAGGTGGAGGATTCGGTGGTTTTGGTGGCGGCAGTTCCGGCGGCGGTGGTGCCAGCGGCGGGTGGTAATTTACAATACAAATATTTATATAAAAATTAAAGCTTAGGGATAACCGCACTTACAATCTTCACTAAATTTTCTTCTCCTTTTTGCTTTTTTGCTTTTAAAATTTCACCTAATATTTTCATATTAAAATATGGATCGGTTTGTCCTCTATATCCTTCTGGAATGGCGTTTCTAAATGCAACAATTAAATCGATTCCTTTCTTGAACTTTGTTTCATCCTCAGTTTTTATTAATAAGTTAGCAAAAGGTTGTGTCATGTAAAATTTCTCTTCCGATTGTATACTTAAGCTTTCATATTTGGCAGCAACAAATTCAAATACATGCTCGTCTCCGTATTTTGAGAGTATACTGGTTACTGCTGTGTTCAACCTTTTTTTAATAACCGTTTTAGATTCTTTTATGGCGATGGAGATTGCTGCAGCAGTATCCGTTTTTTCGAGTGCGTCTAGTGCGGCACCTGCAACTAAATAGGAAGAATCTGTTGTCCATTGTATAAAGTCCTTATTGTATTTTGGATTTATAAGTGCACCTAAAGCATCTATCGCTTCTTGTCTCACGAAAGTAGATGGATCTTTGGAAGCCATATTATAAATTGTTTTTTCAACCTCTGTATTCATAGCCGCCGGATTGTAGGCCCTAATGGCAGTTTGTCTTAATATATAAAAACTATCTTTTAGCGCAGCGTTTACAATGCCTTGTGCCAGCGGTTTACTCATGTTTTGTAGCGCTTCATTTAAGGCTTCATAACGATCCATGAAATTTTCTGCATGTTTATATTGGTAAGCATATTGTTCTAAAGGCTTTTCTTCTTCTTTTGCCCATAACAATACTTTTGCATTATCAACATTTACGTTCAGAGGACTCACAGCAGATGGGAAATAAAAACTATCTGCTCTATTTTTACTCCATACATTGTAATGTTTTTTCCCAGTCTCTCCATAAACATCAATGCCAACAGGTAATTCAAAAACCTTATCTTGAGTTTGTGTTTGCTTTATAACCACCAATACTTGTTTTTTATCTGCTAAATATTGTTGGGTAATGCGCACATAAGGGTGTCCGTTGCTAAAATACCATTGATTAAAAAACCAATTTAAATCCTTGCCCGTTACGGCTTCAAATGCCAACTTTAATTTAATAGCGGAACCATTATTAAATTTATTATCCTCTAAATATTTATGTAGAGAAGCAAAAAATGCATCATCGCCAACATAATTTCTCAACATATTTAAAACACGTCCTCCTTTTTGATAGCTCACTAAGTCAAACATATCCTCTCTATCCTTATAATAAAAGCGTACCAAGTTTTTTTCGGCATCCGATGGACTAGATAAATAAGATCTTAAACCAATGAAATTTTCATATGCTCCAGCGTCTTTCCCTTTTTCATTTTCCGCCCATAGGGTTTGACTATAATCTGCAAAGCTTTCGTTTACCGTTAAATTGCTCCAGCTCTCTGCAGTTACATAATCTCCAAACCATTGATGAAATAATTCATGCGCAATAGTTGATTCCCATGCGTTTTCATCTACTAATTCTCTAGCATCTTGTTGCACTGCATCGCTGTGTAAAGTAGCTGTAGTATTTTCCATGGCACCACTTACATAATCTCTTCCACTAATCTGTGCGTATTTTACCCAAGGAAAGTTCACGCCTAAGATCTTTTCATAAAAAGCAATCATCGCTGGGGTGTTGCCATAAATTTTGCGCGCTACTTTCTCGTATTCTTTTTCAATATAATAGCTTACTTCTTTGCCTTTATATGAATCCTTCACAATCGCATAATCTCCCACTCCTATAAAGAATAAATAAGGAGAATGTGGCTGATCCATTTTCCAAACATCTAAGCGTGTACCATTTTTATTATCTACCTGTTTTACCAATAAGCCATTAGACAAGCTTACATATTTACTAGGCACGGTTAAATGAAATTCTTGTGTGGTTTTTTGATTAGGCTTATCAATAATCGGTATCCAAACTGATGTTCCCTCTGTTTCTCCCTGTGTCCAAATTTGTGTGGGCTTGTTCTTTTCTGTTCCAAAAGGATTAATAAAATACAATCCCTTCGCATCGGTAATCGCTGCACTGCCTTGTCCTTTGTACTCATTGGGTTTGGCGGTGTACTTTATATATATAGTGTACTGTTCGTTCTTTGTATAAGTCTTATCTAATTGAATAGTTAATTGCATACTATCATAACTATAGGTTAGATTTTTTTTAGCATTGTTTTTTTCAATAGCTACAGTATGTATATCCATTCCCTTTGCATCCAATACTAATTGCTTGGTAGCATAAAAATGAGGTTTTAATTGCAACCATAC
>JALQXE010000102.1 GCA_023263235.1 Sediminibacterium sp.
ATTGGTTGGGCTACTGCTCAGGATGAAGCAACCAATACCGAACAATACAATGCTTGGCAAACTATTCAACGTAGTCATGCAGTTGCCAATGGGGTACCCGTAATAAGTGTAAATCGTGTTGGTTTAGAACAAGATGGTTTAATGAAATTTTGGGGTGGAAGTTTTGTAAGCAATCCTTTTGGAACGTTATTATACAAAGCCTCACATGATAAAGAGGAGGTAGCCGTTGTTGATATTGATACGGATAAGTCTGACAGTTATAGAACACATTGGCCATTTTTACGTGATAGAAGAATTGATTCTTATACCCCCATTACTAAAAGATATATAGACGAAGAAAATGCTTAATAATTCACCTACGCCTAAATCATTAGGTTATTATTTTCCAGCAGAATTTGCAAAACATGATGCTATGTGGTTGAGTTGGCCACATAAAGAAGAAAGTTGGCCTGGGAAAATTGCAACTATTTATCCATCTTATTGTGAATTTATAAAAGTAGTATCTGTTACTGAAAGAGTTTGTATTAATGTACTTAATGATAAAATGCGTCAATCTGCTGCTAAAATGTTGGAATTGGCTGGTGTTGATTTATCTAGGGTTCAATTTTATATTCATCCAACAAATGATGCTTGGTGTAGAGATCATGGACCTAGTTTTTTAATTCGCAATAATAAAGAACAACCAAAAGCAATTGTAGATTGGAATATTAATGCATGGGGTGGAAAGTATCCTCCATACGATTTGGACGATGAAATACCTACACATATTGCAAAGGCAATGAATTTGCCTGTATTTTATCCAAATATTATTATGGAAGGCGGATCGGTTGATTTTAACGGCGCTGGAACCGTGCTTACTTCAAAGTGTTGTCTCTTAAATTCAAATAGAAATCCACACTTAAGTCAGGATCAGATAGAAAGATATTTATGTAATTATTATGGAGTTGAACAAGTTTTATGGGTTTCAGAAGGGATTGTTGGTGATGATACCGATGGTCATATTGATGATACTGTTCGATTTGTAAATGAGGATACCGTTATTACGGTTTTAGAATCCAATGTATTGTCAGAAAATTATGATTTGCTTCAAAAAAATTTAAGTGAATTAAAAGCCATGAGATTGGCTAATGGTAAACAATTAAATATTGTCGAACTTCCAATGCCAGCGGATGTAATATATGAAGGCCAAATGCTTCCCGCTTCTTATGCTAATTTTTATATAAGTAATGGTCATATAATAGTTCCCACATACAGATGTGCACAAGACGATAAAGCCATGCAAATTATACAAAGCTGTTTTCCTTCCAGAGAAGTGGTAGGGATAGACTCTACAGATATTATATGGGGCTTAGGTAGTTTTCACTGTTTAAGTCAGCAAGAACCAAGTACGGATTTTTAACTTTTGAATGCAATTCATGATAAATATAAATTCAAAACATATCATTATTCTAGTTTTATTGATAACTGTGTTTTCCTGTACTACTTTTCAATACCAATCTACTAATAAACAATATAAGCAACAAGCAAAAGCATTGGTAAAACAAATTACAGCAACCCCATATCCAATAATAGATTCCTTAAAGACTATTCCTACTTCAGAATGGGTGGGTACTACAAATTTTGATTTACGCAAACCTAATTTTGTAATTATTCATCATACTGCGCAAAACTCTTGTGAACAAACTTTGAAAACATTTACTTTGGAGCGTACAAAAGTGAGTGCACATTATGTAATTTGTAAGGATGGGACTGTACATCATATGCTGAATGATTATATGCGAGCTTGGCATGGTGGAGTTGCAAAATGGGGAAATAATACCGATATAAACTCAAGTTCAATAGGTATAGAAATTGACAATAATGGGTTCGAGCCTTTTGAGCCCAAACAAATTGAAAGTTTGTTAACCTTACTAGGTGTATTAAAACAGAAATATAAAATACCAGAAGCAAATTTTATTGGACATGGAGATATTGCACCAACTAGAAAAGTAGATCCCAATATTAATTTCCCCTGGTCATTATTAGCTCAAAAAGGATATGGTATTTGGTTTGAACCTAAATCGAATATAGTATTACAAAACAATTTATCAATTCCATATGCCCTGGCTATTGTAGGCTATGATATTAAAGATACGAGTGCTGCTATATTAGCTTTTAAACGTCATTTTAGACAAGATAGTGCCAAGCATTTTACTGCATCTGACAAATCGGTACTTGCTCAAATTATTCAATATAAATTAGGGACACCTTAAGTTAAAAATAAAAAAAAGGTTTAAAATTTGATAACTAACAAATGTTAGCGTAAATTTGCACAAACCAATTTTTTATGGATTTTAAGCTAACCGAAGAGCAGTTAATGATTCAACAAGCTGCACGTGAATTTGCACAACAACAATGTTTACCAGGTGTTATTGAAAGGGATGAAAAACAGTTAGTACCTAAGGAACAATTATTACAATTGGCCAATTTGGGTTTTATGGGTATGATGACCAGTCCCAATTATGGTGGTGCAGGTATGGATTCCATAAGTTATGTTTTAGCAATGGAAGAAATTAGTAAAGTGGATAGTAGTGTGAGTGTTGCTATGAGTGTTAACAACAGCTTGGTTTGTTGGGGGTTAGAACATTTTGGCACGGAAGTACAAAAACAAAAATACCTTACACCCTTAGCACAAGGCATAAAAGATGGTGAATTATACATTGGTGCTTTTTTATTAAGTGAGCCTGAAGCAGGCAGTGATGCTACGCATCAACATACAAGTGCTGTAAAACAAGGGGACGATTATATTATTAATGGTGTAAAAAACTGGATCACCAATGGCTCAACAGCAAGTGTATATCTGGTTATAGCACAAACCGATTATTCAAAAGGGCATAAAGGAATTAATGCTTTTATAGTAGATAAAAATACACCAGGTGTTTCGGTGGGGGCAAAAGAAAATAAAATGGGTATAAGAGGAAGTGATACGCACGCCATTTCATTTACTGATGTAAAAGTTTCTGCAGCCAATAGAATAGGTGAAGAAGGTTTTGGATTTAATTTTGCAATGAAAACCTTGAATGGAGGTCGTATTGGTATTGCTGCTCAAGCATTGGGCATAGCAAGTGGAGCTTATGAATTAGCTTTGGCTTATAGTAAGGAAAGAAAAACATTTGGCAAGCCTATTCATGAACATCAAGCCATTCAATTTAAGTTAGCAGATATGGCTACAAAAATTGAAACTGCTAGACTATTATGTTTTAAAGCCGCCTGGGAAAAAGACAATCATTTGGATTATACCACAACTGCAGCAATGGCAAAATTATATGCTAGTGATATTGCAATGTGGGTAACTACCGAAGCTGTTCAGGTTCATGGTGGATATGGTTTTGTAAAAGAATATCATGTTGAACGATTAATGAGAGATGCGAAAATTACTCAAATTTACGAGGGTACAAGTGAGATACAGAAAATGGTGATTGGTAGGAGTATTACCAGATAATTTTTATACAAGCATTATTTATGCTTAATTTTGTGAGGAGTTATTTTATAAATAACTCCTCCTATCTTTTATAAGCATCAAAATGTCAGTAAATACCCAACTATATCAAACTATTCAAGGTGAACTTTTGCATAATAACGTTCAACTTATTGCAGTAAGTAAAACCAAACCTAATGAAGATTTACAAGCTTTGTATGATTTAGGTCATCGCGCATTTGGTGAAAACTATGTTCAAGAACTTGTAGATAAAGAGGCTGCTTTGCCCAAGGATATTCAGTGGCATTTTATTGGGCATTTACAATCCAATAAAGTAAAATATATAGCGCCCTTTGTATACTTAATTCATGGTGTTGATTCAGAAAAGTTATTACAAGAAATTAACAAACAGGCACTAAAAAATAATAGGGTAATAGACTGTTTGTTACAAATTCATATCGCAACGGAAGAAACTAAGTTTGGATTTGATGGGCCGGATTTACATGAACTTATTGTAAGTGGTCGATTAGCTAATTATAGTAATATTCGTATTAAGGGACTTATGGGCATGGCAAGTTTTACTGAGGACCCAACTTTATTAGATAATGAGTTTAGTATGCTCAAATCTTATTTTGATAAAGCAGCTCCATCATTTCCAATTGGACAATTTAGTATACTTAGCATGGGGATGAGTGCTGATTATAAATTAGCTATCGCTAAGGGCAGCAATATGGTCCGAATAGGAAGTTTATTATTCGGCGCTAGGAATTATGCTAAATAAAAAAAAGGAGTCCATTTGGACCCCTTTTTTTATAGTTATTTTGTTTTTGGAATTGCATTGTCAAATACCAATTGAGTAAATGCTTTAACACCAACTATAAATCCGGATTCGTCTAAATAAAAATCAGGTGTATGGTGTGGGCCTGCATTTTTGGGATCCGTACCTTTTGGCAATGCGCCTAAATTAAAGAAAAAACTAGGCGCTTTTGCAGCATAAAATGAAAAATCCTCTGCGCCAGTAACCCAAGTTGATTCTGATACATTATCTACGCCAGCAGCTTTTACTAAAGATGGCAATGTTTTTTTTACTAAACTTGGATCGTTATAGGTAACTAAGGTTTTTGTTTCAATTTTCACATCCGCTGTTGCACCTGAACTCGCTGCAATTGTTTGAACTGTTTTTTTAATTCTTTCATGAACTTCCTCTTGCATTTTACTGTCCAAGGTTCTTATGGTACCAGTCATCTCGGCATATTCAGGAATGATGTTTGAACGTACACCAGCATTAATAGTGGCTACTGTAATTACTAATGGTGCTGTAGTTAAGTCCATTTGTCTACTAACGATATGTTGAAGTCCTTCAATGATTTGTGCAGAAGCAGCAACAGGATCCACGCCACCCCATGGTTGAGAACCATGACTACCTTTACCATTTACTTTAATAGTAAACCAGTCTGAGGATGCCATAAACGCACCTGATTTATACTTTAAAGTACCTACTGGGGTTTGTGATGAAATATGAATACCATATACGGCTTCAACCTTTGGATTGTCTAAAGCGCCTTCTTTTATCATTAAAGGTGCACCACCTTCTTCAGTTCCTGGTGTTCCTTCTTCTGCAGGTTGGAATAAAAATACTACGGTTCCAGGAACGTCTTTTTGTAAAGAACTTAATACTTTAGCAGTTGCCATTAACATTGCAGTATGTGAATCATGACCACAGGCATGACTTACATTAACTTTTTGTCCATTAAAATCGGTAGTCACTTTTGAAGCAAAAGGAACTGGGGTTCTTTCTAAAACGGGTAGGGCATCTATGTCTGCTCTTAACGCAACAACCGGACCTGGTTTACCACCTTTTAGAACAGCCACAACACCTGTTTTTGCAACTGGGTACCTAACTTCTACATTTGGTAATGTTTTTAAAAACTCGGCAATATATTTACCAGTATTAAATTCCCTATTGGAAAGTTCAGGATTTTCATGAAAATGTCTTCTCCAATTAATCAATTGTGGTTCTACTTCTTTTATTAAGGAAGCATAATTTTTGGGAAGTTCTTGTGCTATTGAGCATAATGAACTTGTTATAAAAAAAGCTAATAATAATTTACGCATATTGTATTTATTTTTTAATGTTTTAAGAATTTATGGATATAAGTGAATTTTTTAATCATTAAGTTTAGGCTTGGTATTCTCCAAATACAGATCTTAAAGTATCTGAAATTTCACCAAGTGTACAATCATTTTCAACTGCTTCTATAACAAAAGGCATTAAATTTTTATTTTCGATAGCCGCATTTTTTATGGCAGCTAAACAATTGTTTACCTGAGATTGATTCCTTTTTGATTTTAAAATTTTTAATTTCTCAATTTGCTCAGCTCTAATTTTCTCATCAATTTTTAAAATAGGGATGGCATTTTTATTTTCAGAAATAAAATCATTAACTCCAACTATAATTTTATGCTTGGACTCAATATTTTTTTGATAAGTATAGGCACTTTCTGCAATTTTGTTTTGCATAAATCCGTTTTCTATAGCTTGGACGCTTCCACCCATATCATCTATTTGTTTTATCAACACCAATGCCTCTTGTTCAATTTGATGGGTTAGATTTTCAATAAAATAACTTCCTGCTAAAGGGTCGGCGGTATCAGTTACGCCACTTTCAAATGCAACAATTTGTTGGGTTCTTAAAGCAATACTTGCAGCCTCTTCGGTAGGTAACCCTAAAGCTTCGTCAAACCCATTGGTGTGTAAACTTTGTGTGCCTCCCAATACGGCTGCCAAGGTTTGAATGGTAACTCTACTAATATTGTTAAGTGGTTGTTGTGCGGTTAACGTTGCACCACCGGTTTGTGTATGAAAACGCAGCATAAGGGCTTTCTCGTCTGTGGCACCTAATGCCTTCATGATATTTGCCCACATTTTTCTAGCGGCTCTAAATTTTGCTATTTCTTCAAATAAATTATTATGTGCATTAAAGAAAAATGAAAGTCTTTTTCCAAAAATATTTATATTTAACCCTTTTTCTAAGGCTGCTTTTACATAGGCTTTCCCATTGCTTAAAGTGAATGCAATTTCTTGAACTGCTGTACTTCCAGCTTCTCGTATATGATAACCCGATATACTAATACTATTCCATTTTGGTAAATGATCACCACACCACTCAAAAATATCAGTAATAATACGCATGGAATGTTTAGGCGGATATATGTAGGTGCCTCTTGCTGCGTATTCTTTTAAAATATCATTTTGAATCGTTCCCGCTAATTGTTTAATATCAATACCTCTTTTTTTGGCCAAAGCAACATAAAATGCCAATAAAATAAAACTTGTAGCATTTATGGTCATGGAAGTGCTAATCTTTTCTAAAGGAATATCTTTAAACAAAACTTCCATATCTTCTAAAGAACAAATGGAAACGCCTACTTTGCCAACTTCACCTTCAGACAAACTGTGATCTGGGTCATAACCAATTTGAGTTGGTAAATCAAATGCTACACTTAAACCCATAACACCCTGAGACAATAAAAAATGATAGCGTTGATTACTTTCTTCAGCAGTTGAAAAGCCAGCATATTGTCGCATGGTCCAAAGTTTGCCACGATACATATCAGCTTGAACACCCCTTGTGTAAGGGTAGCTTCCTGGTTCTGCATTACCATCTAATGTATTGGGCAAATCGGCATTGGTGTAAACCTTTTTTATAGGAATGCCACTGTCTGTCTTTTTCACTTTTTCTTGCATGGTTCAAATTACGAAAAATTCACCTCTTTGGACAATAGTTAATATTCCTATTTTCGAAATTTTAGATAAATCGCATGTCCAATTCTTGTCGTAATTTTGTAAAAAACGCAAATCTTATGGCTACAGAAACAATTTTTAATACCCCTGTAAGTTTTACGGCTTCTGCAGTTGAAGAATTAACTAGATTAATGGGGGAGCCTGGCTTTGATCAACAACAAAAATTAAGGGTAGGTGTGAAAGGCGGGGGTTGTTCTGGTATGACCTATGTATTAGGTTTTGATGTCCCTAAAGAGGGCGATTTAGAATTTGTATTTGAAGGTATTCCATGTTGTATGGAAGCCGCTCATCAAATTTATTTATATGGAATGAATATTGATTGGCAGGGAGGATTAAACAGTAGAGGTTTTACGTTTCAAAATCCAAATGCTTCAAGCACCTGTGGATGTGGGACAAGCTTTGCCGTTTAATAAAAAGCCCCTTAATGAAATTTAAGGGGCTTTTTATTTTTATCTAAAAATTAAACTTATAAAAGTTTATTTCTTTTTAGTCTCAGCGCGACCCAATGGTTTGTTCTTTGCGAAATCCACCAAAACCGGTGCAGCTACAAATATAGAAGAGTAAGTACCAGTGATTACACCAATTAACATTGCAAAAGCAAATCCTCTTGTTACTTCACCACCAAAGATGAATAAAATTAAGATTACTAAGAACACCGTTAATGATGTCATAATGGTACGACTTAAAGTTTCATTAATAGCGCGGTTAATAACACTTGCATTATCAGAACCCTTCATTAATTTAGAATCCTCACGAATACGGTCATATACAATCACCGTATCATTCATAGAGAATCCAATTACCGTTAGTATGGCAGCAATGAAATGCTGATCAATTTCTAATGGGAAAGGAACCACTTTTCTTAAGAAACTAAATACAATTAATGTTACAAATACGTCGTGTAACAAAGAGAAAATAGTACCTAATGAGTATCTCCAATCACGGAAGCGAATGAATATGTATAAACAAATTGCAATTAAAGCAAAGATAGTTGCATTGGTAGCACCTGATTTTAATTCCTCAGAAATGGTAGGCAGTACAGTTTGAGAACTTTGTTTATATTTTTCTTCGAAATCTTTAAATGTTGTTCCTGTAGGCAAATATTTTGATAAACCTTTATACAATAATCCTTCAACTTCTTGATCAATTGCATTTCCTTGAGACTTAATCTTATAAGAAGTTGTAATGTTTATTTGATTTTTTGTATCAACAGTTTTAATTATTGGAGCCTCACCACCAAATACTGTTTTAAGTTCATTTCTAACTTCTTCGGTATTTACAGCTTTGTCTAATTTAACGGTGTAGCTTCTACCGCCAGAGAATTCAACACCCTCGTCAAAACCGTTAAAGAAAGATGCGATACCCAATACAAGTACTACCGCAGATAACATGTAAGCATACTTTCTGAATTCAATAAATTTGAATGATGCATGCTTAAAAATTGATCTTGATATTTTTGTAAAATATTCAAAATGACGATTGTTATTCGCGTAGATATCTGTTATTAAACGTGAAACTAAGATTCCACAGAATAATGATAACAAAATACCAATAATTTGTGTTGTAGCGAAACCAAGAACTGGACCCAATCCAAAGTAAGCTAAGATACAAGCAGTTAAAAGGGTAGTAACGTGCGCATCCAATACTGGAGACATAGAACGTTTGTAACCATCTGTAACAGCCATTTGATAGCTTTTACCTTTTGTTAATTCCTCTTTGATTCTCTCAAATATAATTACGTTGGTATCCACTGCCATACCTACGGTTAATACTAAACCGGCGATACCTGGTGCTGTTAATGTAAATCCTAAAGCACTTAAAATACCAATGGTAAATAATAAGTTTAAAATAAGGGCAATGTTAGCAACCCATCCACCTGTATTAAAGTAAATTAACATTAACGCGAAAATTACTAAAAAGGCAACACCAAATGACATGATACCACCTTGGATAGATGCCTTACCTAATGTTGGTCCAACTTGTTGTTCTTGCACAATTTTAGCAGGAGCAGGTAATTTACCGCTTTCTAAAATCTCCGCTAAATCCTGTGCTGTTTTTAAAGTATAGTTTCCAGAGATAGAAGAGTTACCTGTTGTAATTGCTTCATTCACATTTGGAGCAGAATAAACAATATTATCAAGTACAATCGCTAAAGGCTTACCTACATTTTTAGATGTCATTTTTGCCCATAGGGTAGTACCCATTTTATCCATATTCATTTTGATCGCCACTTTTCCATTTTGATCAAAATCCTGTGCAGCATTAGCAACATGATCGCCTTCTAATTCAGCTTGACCATTATCCAATGTTTTAATTGCATAAATTGGTAAAACATCTTTTGCTTTAGCATCTTCATTTTCCACTTTTCCATACATGAAAACTAAATTAGAAGGGAATTTTGATTTCACTTCCGGTAAAGCTAACCATGCATTTAATTTAGCAGTATCCTTTTTTAAAGTATATCCAATTTCGCCAGGGAAAACATAAGTACCATTTTTTCCTTGATAAGGTTGTGTAAACTGAACCAATTTTAACAATGGGT
>JALQXE010000148.1 GCA_023263235.1 Sediminibacterium sp.
TTAACGGAGTTTTCTGAAATGATGCAAACCATCCCATATGAAGTCTTGACCTCCATCTCAAAAAGAGTTCACAGAACGTATTTAGAAGATTAGAAATTAGTGAACTACTAGTTTTAAAAGTTTCAAAAAAAGATTTTTTGCCCTAAATTTGTAAAAAAATCTTATGAAACTATCTTGTAAAATATTATTTTTCTTTGTGTTATTTTTTGGAGGAATCGCCTCTGCGCAAAACAATCCTGTCGATACCAACACATATGTTATTAAAAAGAACGATGGGAATCAATACATTGGAAAAATTATTAGTGACGACGGACGAGAAGTTTTAATTAACACGCAGGAGCTAGGTAAAATTTATATTCCAAAATCAGAGATTAAATCAATTTACTTAGTTGATTTAAAAAAAGATATTGTGAATAATGAATACAGAGAGCGTGGAGTTTTTACTACGAGATATCAATTTTCAACGAATAGTTTTCCAATTGAAAAAGGAGAAAATTATGCGATGGTGAATTTATATGGCCCCGAAGTGCATTTTGCAGTTACAAACCGTTTTTCAATCGGGGTAATGGCTTCGTGGATTGCTAGTCCTTTAGTTCTTGCAGTAAAATACACAATACCCACACAAAATGAAAAATTAAATTTTGGTTTGGGAACATTAATGGGAACATCTGGTTATTTGAATCAAGGTAAGAGTTTTGGAGGTTTACACTGGGCGATGGTGACATATGGTGACCGAAAAAAAAACATAACTTTTTCTTTGGGATATTCTTATATTAAATTGGGGACTAACAATAGTCAGGTGTATAATGAACCAGGAATATACGATGCTGTAATTGATGGGGCAGGTAATCCTTCCTTTAATTATAATATTCCTATGTATACCATAAGTAATTTAAAATCCGATTTTACTACTTCTCCAATCCTTGGTTTGGCTGGAATTACTTCTGTAGGTAAAAAAGCAAGTTTTGTATGTGATGCAATGTTGTTGTTTGGAAAATCAAAAACTATAGATTACTATCAACCATATGCTAACTATGTTTACAATGCTCAGAATCAACCCGATTACACGGAGATATACGATGTTCAGAAAATAGAATCAACGAATCGTTCTGTAAACTTGATTCTTATGCCCGGAATGCGTTTTCAAAAATCGGAAACAAAGGCCTTTCAAATATCTTTGGCTGGAATAATAGGAAAAAGACAAAGCACGGATTACAATGGACAGCCTACTGTTAGTAATTACTCTTTTCCAATACCAATGTGCAGTTGGTTCTATAAGTTTTAATAACTGCAAAAAGTAAAGGTTTTCATGTAATATGCATTCTCTTTCCTCTATTTAATTTTGGAGGAAAAGAAGAATATGAAATCATTATCAAAACTTATTGCAGCTCTTATTTTCTTATTAATTTCCATTAATATTCATGCTCAAAATAATCCTGTTGATACCAATACGTATGTAATTGTTAAAGTGGATGGTTCAGAATATATTGGCAAAATATTATTTGATGATGGACGAGAAGTACTGATTGAAACGAAGTCATTGGGGAAAATTTATATCAATAAATCTGAAATAAAGTCAATTACATTAATTTCATCTCGAAAGGAAGTTATTTTTGGTGAATATCGTGCATTAGGACCGTTTACCACCCGATATCAATTCACAACCAATGGTTTTCCAATAAAACGAGGAGAGAATTATGCCTTAGTTAATCTCTATGGACCGGAGGTACATTTTTCAATTTCTGATCGATTTTCATTGGGAGTCATGACCACTTGGATTGCAAGTCCTTTCGTATTGGTAGGAAAGTATTCTTTACCATCAAATAAAGAAAAATGGCATTTTGCCGTTGGAACAATGTTAGGTACAACCGGTTACTTGGCAAATTTCAAGGGGTTTGGAGGATTACATTGGGCCGTTGCAACTTATGGTGACCGCTTGAACAATGTTTCATTTTCAGCTGGTTATGGGTATGTGAAAACTGGTACAGACGAAACAGTTGAAAGAACTGGAATTTTTGTTGAGCCAAATTACCCACCAACATTTCAACGAATGACTCCATTGAGAAAGGCACCTTTAATTTCAATTGCAGGTATTTTTAAAGTAGGAAGTAAAGCTAGTTTTTTCTTTGACTCAATGATTTTATTCAATAAACAAGAAGAAATAAATCGCACTTCAATAGGTGGGTATGATCCAAATACTCAAAATTATACACCGGTAATTACCACTGTTAAAGAAGAAAGCGTATTTAAAACTTCGCTATATTTGATGCCTGGAATGCGCTTTCAGAAAAGTGAAAACAAAGCTTTTCAGATTGCTTTGGCTGGAGTTGCTACATTTGATAAATTTGGAACAAATTCCTTTCCAATACCGATGTGCAGCTGGTTTTTTAAATTCTAACACTAAAAATGAAATCTGATATTCAAGGTGAGTTATTTAAAATAATAAAAACAAAATTGAGTGGTCAGGATTCTTTGGGAAATGCCTTATCTGAAATTTTACACTTGAGTCCAGATGCTGTCTACCGCAGATACAGAGGGGAAACGAGTCTTACCATTCAGGAAACGAAAAGACTTTGTCAGTATTTTGATGTTTCATTCGATGCATTGGCTCAGCTCAGTGAAGGGAAAGTTATTTTTCAATACCCACCTTTAAATACCTATGATTTTAGCCTAGAGTCATATTTGGAAGGCATTGCTGAATCGTTTAAACGAATTAAAAAATTAACGAATCCGGAAATGGTGATTTCAGTTAGTAACACCCATTTTTTTCAAGTGTTGAATTTTCCTCAACTAGTCAGATTCCGATTATTTTTTTGGGCAAAAACACATTTACAAATTGAAGCCTATAAGGAAGAAAATTTTAAACATGAAAAAACCTCCGACCGAGCTTTTGAGCTAGGAAAGGAAATCCTACAATTATACAATTCCATTCCGTCAATAGAAATTTTTGACCCAGAACTTATGCGTGGTTTTATGCGTCAGATTTTATATTATTACAAGGCTCACATGTTTGAAGATCCTGAATATGCCTTATTTTTATGCGATAGAGCGCTTTTATTCTCGAAACACTTAAAAGAACAGGCAACCCTTGGTAAAAAATTTATCTACGGAACGGTTGCACCTAATTCAGGAAATGATTTTAGTATGTATCTCAACGAAACAGTAAATTCTGACACAACGTTTTATTATTCAAGCAAAGAATCAGATGGAATATTTGTAACACATAATGTAATGAACTATTTGCATACAAATGCACCAAGTTATGTTGCTGATTCAAAACAAATCATTGATAAGCAACTTGCAAATTCTAGTTTGATAAGTCAAGTCAATGAAAAAGAACGAAACAATTACTTCTATGATTTTGAAAAAATGATATTGTCTTTCAGAAAAAAAATTGAAGCAGATCTGTATTTCTGATATTTTACCAAAATTAAATTTCTGTCTCCTAAAATAATGTGATATTTGCAAAATTTTCAATTCATAGGAGAAAATAATGAACAATTCAGATTTTAAGGTTTTTGTTACAGGTGCTGATGGAATGTTGGGCGCAAGTATTTGTAGGGAACTACTATCACAGGGCTACAAAGTGAAAGCAATGGTTATGCTGAATCGAAAAGTCAGTGTTATTAGTGATTTGAATTTAGAAATTGTTGAAGGGAATGTTTTAGATGTCAATAGTTTGGAAGCGAATATGTCCGACTGTCATTTTGTAATAAACGTAGCTGCTCTGACCAACGTATGGCCAAGATCTTCTCGATCCGTTATGAAAGTAAATTTTCAAGGTGCAATGAATGTGGCTCAGGTTGCTCAGAAATTCAAACTGTTGAGAATGGTTCAGATTGGTACGGCAAGCTCATTTGGTGCTGGGCCTAAAGAAAATCCTGGCGTTGAGACAACAGAGTATGATAGTGGTAAATATCAAATGGATTATATAACAAGTAAATACTTAGCTCAAAATGCTCTTTTGGAGAAGAATGAGAAAGAAGGATTTCCTGTTATAATAGTTAATCCAACTTTTATGATTGGTCCTTTTGATACAGGTCCATCCTCCGGTAAAATGATTTTAGAGTTCTACAAGGGAAAAGTACCTGCATATACTTCAGGAGGAAAAAATTTCGTTTCATCACTTGATGTGGCAGCAGCTACAGTAAATGCCTTGAGACTTGGAAATATTGGTCAATGCTACATTGCTGGAAATGAGAATTTGACATTTGGAGAGTTTTTTCAGAAAGTAGAGAAGGTTTCTCAGAAAAAATTCAAGATGTTTCGTGTCCCAAATGCTTTACTTTTCTTATTTGGTTTATTTAATTCTGCAATTGCCAGAATAAGAAATAAGCCTCCTCAAATAAGCTATACAATGGCGCGAATGGCTGCTAACGGGCAATATTACAACCCAAGAAAAGCTGTTGATGAATTGAAAATGCCTCAAACTCCAATTGAAAACGCAATTGAGAAATGTTTGAATTGGTATAAAACAAATGGATATCTAACTGACTAATATGGTACTTCTTTTAAAACTAGATTTATCTTGGAAAGGTACAGATCTAAAAACAGTTTTGCCTATAGCTTTAACGTTGATTTGTTTTACAGCTTATTGGTTTATTTCTCAATCGGAAAACATAAAAAAATTGTTTTATGATAAAAACGATTTTGATACCGCCTCGGTAAAACATATTTTCTTTACAAAATATATGGGTTTTCTCTTAATGGGAATTCTCCCACTATTAATATGTCTTATAGTTTTAGAGGAAACATCACCTGCATATTTTGGACTCTGTTTTCTGCCTTCAACTTTGTGGTTTTCTATAATGTGGATAGTTATCTTAAGTCTGCTTGTTATTCCTTTGGCTTATATTTCAGGTAAAAAACCAAAAAACCTCTTGAATTACCCTCAAATCAGAGCCAAATTGTGGACTAGAAAAATCTTTTATATAAATTTAATTGGTTGGGCTATTTATCTTTTTGGTTATGAATTCTTGTTCCGTGGAATTCTATTAATTCCCTTAAACGAAACACTAGGGCTTTGGCCAGCGGTTGCAATAAATGTGGCGCTGTATTCAGCAACTCACATTCCAAAAGGATTAGATGAAACCATTGGTGCTATCCCTTTGGGGATTGTATTATGTCTGTTAACGCTTTTTTCAGGAACAATTTGGATAGCATTTTGGGTTCATGTTGCTTTAGCTTGGACTAATAGTTTGACAGCCCTGAAGTTTCATCCAGAAATACATTATGTAAATTGGAACAAAAGAAAATGAAAAATTCTGAGGGTAAAGTTGCTATTGTTACTGGTTCTAGTAGAGGGATAGGTTTGGCAATTGCAAAGGAGTTGGCAAAACAAAATATAATAGTTGTACTGAATTCACGTGATCAAGCGCGACTTGATTCAGCGACGAATGAAATGAACCTTATTTCACAGAATGTATCAGCTATAGTTGCAGATGTTTCAACTGTAGAAGGTTCGCAATTTCTCATCGATGAGGTTTTGAAAAGGTTTGGTAGAATAGATATTCTTGTGAACAATGTTGGTATTTCGAGCCGCGGCAAAGTAGCTGAATTAAATCCTGAAGTTTTTAAAATTGTTTTTGAAAGTAATGTATATGGTTCCGTTTATCCGACAATAGCCGCTCTTCCATCGATTAGATCTACAAAAGGAAGTATTGTCTTTGTTTCAAGTTTAGCCGGAATAAGAGGGCTACCGTCATTGGCTCCATATAGTTCTTCCAAATTGGCATTAAGGGCTATTGCAGAATCAATTCGTATTGAAGAAGCAGAGAACGATGTGCATGTGGGATTGGTATTAGTAGGAATGACAGAAATTGTGCACAATAAGGAGGCTGTTGCGTCTGATGGTACGAGACAAATCCTTGCTTCTCGAGCAAATAGAAAAGTCTTAAAACTTGAAGAGGTGGCCTTGGCTGTTTTGAAAAATATTAGACTAAGACGATACATAACCACTATGACCACTTTAGGAAAACTAAATTCTTTTTTACATGCGCGGTTTCCATTACTTGTAGAGAAAATTATTTTAATGAACATTAAAAAAATGGAGGAGGGGAATAAATAATGCTCATAGGACAAGATTTTCCGAAGCTTGAATGGCAAATCATGGGATTTGATTTTTTGGAACCCAATGCTTTAATTGGAGATTCAATTATTCTGATTACAGCAATATTTTTTGCTATAAAAACAAACAGACTAAAAAATTCAAATTCATTTTTTAAGCATTGGACTTTGTTTTTTACTTTGTTTGGAGTTAGTTTTTTTGTAGGTGGTCTTGGACATTTATTTTTCAATTATTGGGGAGTACGAGGAAAGTATTTTTCTTGGTTTGCAGGAATACTTTCGGCTTATTTAATTGAATATGCGATGCTTAATATTTATCCAAATTTAACTTTAAGAAAAACATTGAAAAAAATTGCAGCTATTAAGCTCCTCTTTTTTCTCACCGCCGAGGCATACATATTAAATAGTTTTAATATTACCGATGATCCTCAAAAGGGATTGATACTTCCAACTGTTTTTTCATTTATTGGGCTTGGACTTACACTTGGAATACTTTCCGTGCGTTATCAAAAAAGAATAACTGAATCGTTTCGATTTTTTTGGATGAGTACCTTGATATTAGTTCCCAATGTGTTTATTCAAGGATTGAAGATCAACATTCACCCTTATTTTGACAAAAATGATTTCAGTCATTTACTACTGATTATTTCAATGTTTTTTTATTTCAGAGCACTAAATGGAATAAATTCAGAAATGCAAGGTAAGTCACTTTCCATTGAGCAGGTTATTTAGTCTAGATTCTAATAAAAATCTATTCATGCGTTGAAGTAGAATAGGATAGACGTTAAAGAAAATACTAAAAAGAGATAAAGTCAAAAAACAAAATATTTTATCAGAAACTAAATAATTAACTTGTATTGGCACTGTTACGATTAGTGAGATGATATGTGCAGTTTCGGATTGTTTTGTCTCTTCATAAAGTATTTTAATATAATCTCTTTTTCTGCCTTTTAAATATACTCTTGGATTAATGTGCCTCATGAAACTATTTATAAGAATAAATTGAAATACTGGAACCAGCAAGAATTTAAAATAGCTTGTTGTTTCAAATTTTCTTTTTCGATAATACGTTTTCCAAAGTCGATGGTATTTAAATGTTTGGAAGTAAAAAAATCCAGTTAACATTAAAACACAACATTCAGTCAATGTCAAAACCAGTTCGAGTAGCTTAATATTTGTTTTTAGACAAATTGAATGAATCCAATATTCTAATAGGATTACAACTAAATACAGTAAGGTAATTAAAACTAGCTTTTGAAATAATTTTAGTTTTTCAAACAACGGATTACAATTTTTATTGTAAAAATAGTTTCTTATTCTAATAAACGCAAAATATGAAATTAATATTTAAAATATGATTTTTTAAAGTTTAAAATATGCGAAAAACGCAAAAGAAGTTTTGTTACTTGACTAAAACAGTTTTGTTATTTGTGAAAAATAGGCAAATCTTTGTTTATCAAAATATAATGTATGAAAACAAAAATTTTCTTTTTTTCAGTTTTAATGGGTTTCAGCAGTTTGAAAGCTCAAAATGAAAACTTACCATCAATTGCTGTTGCAAATCCAAATGTAAATGCATTGAGTATTAAACCGGAGTCAGGTTCTAAAATGATGCGCTTAGAATTAATAAAAATGAATAAGTATAAAGTGTATGATGAATTTGATATGGCAGATGTTCTAAAAGCAAAAGAAGTTTATCGAACTCAATGCTATGGACAAAATTGCCTCGTTGGACTTGGTAAAGAATTAAATGTGGATTACGTAATGTGTGGAAGCTTGGATGGATTGGGAAATAAAATAGTAGTTACGATTAAAATTGTCGATGTGAAAAATCAAACTATTTTTAAATCAGCTGTGAGAGAATTTGACAACCAAGAAATTGAAATGCAGCGAATGATTGAAATAATTTTAAAAGAAATGCATGGAATACAATCAGACAAGGTGGTTCAGGACAGACTTGCATTTAAAAATGAATTAATTACTTCTAATAATGTCGGGAAAATTAACAATTCAGGTCCAAGAATTGGTGGTGCAGCTCTTGTTGGTTCTTTGAGTGAATTTGCAACGCGACCAGAATCTCAAGGGGGACTTGGAATTGCCCCATTTGTTAGTATGATTGGATACCAATTGGAAGGCCAATATGTTGGAACAGAGAATTTTTCGGCACTGATCGAGGGAATAGTAAATGTTTCTGGACTCGAACAAGGACAATTTATCGTCTAAGCCTAATTTACCTTGTTCATATAATTGCATAATAGCCAAGCTAGTAATGGCTTTTGATTGACTCATAATTCTATATAAGGCATCTGCAGCCATTGGTTTTTTGGTTTTTTCATCTGCATAACCCAATCCTTTATAATATACTACTTGATGGTCTTTTACAACAATTACAGAGGCACCAATAAGCCATCGGTTTTTAACGTATTGATTAACGACACTATCAATTAGCGATAATTTTGTTGCACTAATTTTTGAATTAGTTTGAACAGTTGGTTGAAGTACTTGTGCATTGCTTGTTAAAACAATAATGGAAAGTACAATTAGGAAGATTTTTTTCATATAGCAATTGTTGGTTTTTAATTTTGTGGAGGGAACCATGTTCCAAATTTGGTTAAGTCTACATTACCTCCCGATAAAATAATACCTACCTTTTTTCCTTGGAACAATTCTTTATTTTTTATGGCAGCTGCAAATGGAACAACGCAGCTTGGCTCTACTATTATTTTCATTCTCTCATATATCAGTCTTAGAGCTGCTTTTATTTCTTCATCTGAAACTAGTAATATATCAGTCACATGTTCTTTGATAATGGCTAATGTTCTTTCTGAAAGTGTTGTCATTAGTCCATCAGCAATGGTATTGATAAATGGCGCTTTCTCTACTTTCCCAGATTTGATACTTAATATAGCGTCTGCTGCCCCTTCTGGTTCTCCACCATATACTTTCATAGAGGGCTTATAATAATGTGCTCCAAGGCATGTACCAGATAATAAACCGCCGCCACCCACTGGAGTAATGACAGCATCTAACTGAGGTACTTCTTCTAGCAATTCTTTAACGCAAGTAGCTTGTCCTGTAATAACTCTATCATCATCGTAAGGATGAATAAATTCGGCACCGGTTCTTTCTACTACTTCTTGTAATGCAGTTTCTCTTGCTATTTGGTTAGCTTCACATATAATCACTTCTGCGCCATATCCTCTTACTGCATCTACCTTTACTTGAGGAGAAGATTTGGGCATTACAATATATGCTTTGATACCTAACATTTTTGCTGCGTATGCCAATGCTTGTGCATGATTGCCTGAAGAGTGTGTAGCCACTCCATTTTTCATTTGTGCAGCATCCAAACTTAAACTCGCATTCATTCCCCCTCTAATTTTAAATGCCCCTATTTTTTGAAAATTCTCACATTTAAAATAAAACAGAATGCCAAACATCTCATCAATGCTTTTATTAGTAATCACTGGGGTGTGATGTATATAGGAATCAATCCTTTCTGCTGCTTTTTCAATAGCCTCTTTTGTAATGCGCATAATGTCCTTTTTAATATTGTTTAGGGAACATGAATTTAACAATAAATGGTTATATTTAGTATCCCAACGATTGACTAAAGCTAAGTCTATGAAAAGCAATGTATTTTCAGAGCAAGAGATTGCCCAATACCATCAAGATGGCTATTTTATTGTAAAGAATTTCTGTTCTAAAGCTGAAGTAGATAAAATGTACACTACCGCATTACAGGATGATGCGATGGCAAAAAATGCATTAGACTTAAACGATCAATCCGGGAAGAAAACCAAATTATCTTTATGGTTTACCCCAGGCAATGATGTCTTTGGTTATTTAACAAGAAGTGAAAGAATGGTAAGTAGAGTGGCGCAATTATTAGATAGCAAATCGCCTGTTTGTCATTTTCATTCTAAACTAATGCAGAAAGAACCAAAAGTGGGAGGCGCTTGGGAATGGCACCAAGATTATGGTTATTGGTACAAAAACCAATTCATGTTTCCTGATCAATTGATGAGTGTAATGGTGGCACTTACTCCTGCTAATAAAAAGAATGGCTGTATACAAGTAATAAAAGGGTCTCATAAATTAGGAAGGGTGAATCATGGTTTTGCGGGAGAGCAAGTGGGTGCTGACATGACCATGGTGAATAATGCTTTGCAAACAATGGAATTGGTATATGTAGAAATTGAACCAGGGGATGCATTATTTTTTCATAGCAATATTTTACATCGCTCTGCAGCTAATGAATCTGATCATCCAAGATGGTCCATTATTTCTTGCTATTCTTCTCAATCAAATTTAGCGTACAATGAAACTTCTACTTCATGGAAAGTTCCTGTAAGTATTGTACCAGACGAAGCTATTTTAAATTGGGAAGCAGAGAGTTTGGGAACAGCAGATTTTTTAAAGAAAGAAAATGATCCTGCATTAAAAGAAACAGGTTGGGAAAACAAATAGGCTTATGTTATTATTAGGAATTGATATTGGAACTTCATGAGCCCTGAAAATATTCGTGCTGAAAAAATTAAAGTCCTTGAATCAATTAAACCTATTCCTCTTGACGAGCTTAAGAAGC
>JALQXE010000026.1 GCA_023263235.1 Sediminibacterium sp.
CCAATGATACTAAAACGGCCCATTCGGCGGCTAGTAACTATCACGACACAACCGGCAGAACAGATATTTTCACCGGTGGTGTTCAAATGATCCCCATTCAAACTGCAAAAGGAACTTTTAATGTTTGGACTAAAAGAGTAGGGAACAATCCAAAAACAAAAGTTTTATTATTGCATGGCGGTCCTGGTGGCACCCATGAATATTTTGAATGTTTTGATTCATTCTTTCCACAAGAAGGTTTTGAGTATTATTATTATGATCAGTTAGGTTCAGCTTATTCTGATAATCCTAAAGATTCTTCCCTTTGGACAATAGAGCGATTTGTGGAAGAAGTAGAAACGGTTCGTAAGGCTTTAAAAATGGACTCCACGAATTTTATTTTATTAGGACATTCTTGGGGCGGTATTTTGGCAACTGAATATGCCTTAAAATATCAACAAAATTTAAAAGGCTTAGTTATTTCAAATATGGTCCCTTCTGTTCCTGAATATAATGCGTATGCAAATAACGTACTGGGTCCAAAATTGCCAAAGGATATCTTAGCAAGTATAAGATCTTATGAAGCGAAGGGTGATTATACCAATCCTACTTATTTAAAGTTGATTGAGGACAATTATTATCCTGAGCACGTTTTAAGAATGCCACCTGCAACCTGGCCTGATCCTGTAAAAAGAGCATTTGCAAAAATGAATTATCCTTTATACTTAAAAATGCAAGGTCCTTCTGAATTTGGTATTGTAGGGGACGCATCTTTAAAAAATTGGAATCGTAAACCAGATTTAAATAAAATTAAAGTACCTGTTTTAAGTATTGGCGGTGAGTTTGACACGATGGATCCTAAGGCTATGGAAGAAATTTCAAAACTTGTACCTAATGGCCAGTATTTGTATTGTTCTAAAGGTTCACATATGTCCATGTATGATGATCAACAAACATATTTTACTGGGTTAATTAAGTTTATTAAAGGATTAGAAAAGTAATTGATGTATGGTTTAGGATTAGAAAATGGCTCTATTTAATATCTATTTTTAAACTTAATAAATAATTTCGACCTGCCATTGGGAAATAATTATTGGAAGTTGTTGTCACGCCTCCATAAACATAGCTATAAGTATAGCCGTTAGGTTCGTATTTCACATCCATCAAGTTTAATGCATAAAATTGTAATAATGCATTCCAATTTTTCTTTTTTGTTAATGTATATGCAATACTTAAGTCATTTGTGAAATAGGCGTTAAGTATTCGCTTTTCATTTTGTGTGTTGTCTAAATATTGTTTTGACACATATTTACTTGTCCAGTTTATATTTAATTTATCGGATGCTTTATAAATAAATTGATGAGATGCAGTAGTGTTTGGGGAGAGCGCTATATTGGTATTATGATGCGCAATAGATACTTGGCCTCCATTATCATAGTCGTCAAAGTATTCAGTAAAATGCTTTATTTTATTATTGCTAAAAGTAATATTGCCAATACTTGTTAAATACTTATTTAACTGCCAGCTTTCTTCAATTTCAATACCAGCACGATAACTATTTGGAACATTCGTCCTAGTATAGGAGCCTACATCATTAATTTTTCCAGTAAGCACCAATTGATCCTTGTAATTCATATAGTAAAGGTTTACGCCCCAACTAAATTTTTCCCCTTTATGATTAAATCCTGTTTCCCAGTCATAAAGAGTTTCTTTTTTTGGTTGTTGTGTAATGCCTGCTTCAAAATCGTCTCTGTTGGGCTCTTTATTTGAAATAGCAATACTTGAATAATAGGTAGTATTGTTTACTTTATAACTAATTCCCACTTTTGGATTAAAAAAATTAAAGCTTCTATCTATAAGTAGAGTGGGGTTGCCATCAAATCCATTCATTGTATGTTGAACATGCCTAAATTGAAGATCTACAAAACTGCTTAATTGTTTATTGTATGCGTGTTCCCATTTCGCATAACTATTGTATTCTTTTTTGACAGCATCATTATTATAATAGTTGAATTGCAATAAATCAAGTGTTTCCAAAATTGCATTATTGCTTGGCAGTTCCCCAAAATGTAACCCATCATAAATACTCCATCCGCCGCCAACAATAATTTGTTCTTTATTTTTCTTATAGGTTAAGGATGCAATTTGGCCATAAAATTTATTATCTAACCACCTTCTTCTAATTAAATCTACAGGATTGTTGGCGCCAATATTAATACCATAATCACTTGGGGATACGCCGGCTTTATACTCTTCATAATATCCGCGACCTGTGGTTAAAAATAAAGCAGTACTCCATTGTAGGTTCGTGTTTATTGTTTTATTATAAAACAATTGGTAATGTGTTTGAACATAATTATCGGTTTGATTCTCATATGGGGTTCCACTTTTTTCAGTACCTGCAGGGTTATATGTTCTGTTGGTAAGCAAACTATCCTCGGGAACGCCATACCAGGCCTGGTAGGTTTTTTCTTTTCCAGAAAATATATTTAAACGTAAGGAAGAATTGTAGCCCCAGTAGGTGGTGCTTATATAAAAAGATTTCAAATTGGAACTAGCTCTGTCTATATAACCATCGCTCATTATATTACTAAGGCGCCCATCAATTGTAAAACGATTATTAATTAATCCTGTTCCAAAAAGTAAGTTATTTTTTTGTGTATTAAATGATCCAAAACTATTGTTTAATGTTAAATAGGGTAAGGGTTTATAGTCATTGGTTGCTAAATTGATGGTTGCACCAAATGCGCTTGATCCATTGGTGGATGTTCCTACCCCTCTTTGAATTTGTATGCTATTTGCGCTGGAACTAAAATCCGGAAGGTCCACAAGATATGCTCCCATACTTTCTGCGTCATTGTATGGTATCCCATTAAGGGTGATATTTATTCTTGTAGCATCTGTTCCTCTTATTCTCACCCCTGTATATCCAATGCCTGTTCCTGCATCTGAATTAGCCACAATTGAAGGTGTATTTTGGATGATAAAAGGCAAATCTTGCCCAAAATTCACTTGGGCAATTTGTTGTGCATTTATATTGCTTTTTGCAAATGGACTATTGTCGCGAACTCTTACAGCGCTTACTTCCAATGGAGGCAAACTTCGGATACTGTCTTGAATTTTTTGAACACTGTCCTTTTTTAAAAGGCTTTGCTTAGTTTGCTGAGCCATTGCAGGGGCCAATAGCATTAGCATGGTGATTGTTCCCAATAACTTAGTCATTACTTTAATTTAACTATCAATAAATGGGAACAGGAATAATTAGCTTTGAGAAGTGCACGAGTGGTGCGGTACCTTCCCTTCGCAGGCATTACCCTGTTCAGGTTCAACGGGTTTTATCTCAGCTTTTGACAGCACCCCGAGGACAGGGCAAAATTAACTGCAACGTTTTAATTGGCCAACTGTAACTTTGATTTATGATTTTCGTTATACGATAAATTAAGACTAACTATGAAAAATCTATTTCTCGCTTTCTTTGTACTATTTGCCTCTATATCCCAGGCGCAAAATTCCTCTTTAATTTATGATAATAACGCTCAGGTTAGACAGGTAGGGAATTTCTCGTCAATTAAAGTTTCCAGTGGAATAGATTTATATTTAACTCAATCAGAAAAATGCGAAATCGCAGTTAGTGCCTCAAAAAATGAAATCAGAGATCGTATTCATACAACAGTGGAGGGTAGTACCTTGGTCATAAAATTTGAAAATTCCAAAGGCTGGTCAGGCTGGAATAATTGGGGTAATTATAAAATGAAGGCATATGTAAGTGTTAAAGAGTTGAATGCTTTATCAGCTTCAGGAGCATCAAATATTCGTTTATTGAATAAAATTGCCGCTAAGAAATTACAAGTAAAACTTTCGGGCGCTAGTGATTTTGATGGAGAGATTGAAGCTGGCGCAATAGATTTAAATATATCTGGGGCCTCAAATTATAAAGGACAATTAAACGCCAATTCATTTACGTTAGACGCATCTGGTGCAAGTCAGTGTTCAATGAAAGGTGCGGTGGATGATATGTCCATTGAATTATCTGGTGCAAGCAGTGCAAAGTTATTTGATTTGTTCAGTAAAGGTGCAATTGTTACCACTTCTGGAGCTAGTCTTGCTCAAGTACAGGTTAGTCAGCTTTTAAAAGCACATGCTTCAGGCGCGAGCGATATCATTTATCAAGGAGAAGCTACAGCAAAAGAGATTGAAAAATCTGGCGGGTCAAATATTCGTCACAAGGATTAATTGATTTGAGATTTTGCGCTTAAAAAATTTTGTGCAAAAGCTTAAAGCCAAACATATTCCAAGTGCTTGAACCATTAGTTTTTGAGCTAGTATAGTGGGCAACAAAATCAATACTTTTAAAACTGTAAGAAATTTGGGGGCTAATTGTAAAACCACCTTTCGTTGAACCACCTGCAGTAGAACTGCCATATCCAATACCAATACCGGGTTTAAAATTATTGATATTAACATTGGCACCCACTAACATTGGTATAAATGCAACGTTGAAGCCATTGTTTAAATAGGCATTGTATCCAGTTTGAGCAAAGGCTTCCACATTTTCAGAAAGGCTTGCTTTTGCAGTTAAATCCAAGCCAAATCCGCTGGTTGTTTTTGTATTGCCAGTGGCTTTGTAACTAGAATAACCTCCACCAAAGCTTACGGAGTATTTTTGTTGTGCGCTTGCGTTAAATGTGATAAGCGTTAAGAATGTGAAACTGAATAATAAAGACTTTTTCATATCTTGAAATTTTGGGGGTTGACTTGATTGTATAAATGGGCTTATATTGAATGAATATCTATCAATAAGGGCTATATTTTTTTGAGCTTTTTTTCAAATTTAATACTTTAAAGTATTTAGTATACTATATGAAAGTGTTAAATGTCTATTTGAACCCTAAGTAAGGGTTAATTAGGATAATCTTCTCAAGAAACTTGCATAAGAACTTATTATGCACTATCTTTGCCGTCCAAACATCGCGAGGTAGAGCAGCGGTAGCTCGTCGGGCTCATAACGATTTATAGTTGACGATAAGGTTGAAATGAAAATATTTAAAATGAACCACTTGAATAAAAACAAGTGGTTTTTTTATGCCCGCGCTAGACTTTTGCGCTAGGATTTAGCCAAATATTCTTACCTCTAGTGCGGCTTTTTCAACAGCCGATAAGATGGTTGGGTCGATGTAATGGTCGCTTAAAATCTTTGTTCCAGCATGTGAGGTAATCTTACCTGTATCTGAACCTAGTACTTGATTGGTCCAAGAAATATAGGTCTTTCTTAAATGCTTTAGTGTAATCTCGCTTTTTATACCAGCGCCATTCTTGAAGTGGGTAAATGCTTTAGTTATCATTTCCATCATTGTATTGGTGCTATACTCTTCGGTTGGGTCAATAATTCGTTCGGTGGTGTGTTTTTTCTGTTCCATTCCCATATCCATTAGCGCCTTTTCAAGGTCAGCGCCAATGGGGATGTATTTTATGTACTCCTTGTCTGTTTTTTGAATTCTGTTTGCTTTTAAGTTTCCAATCATAAAGAATTTGGTGCCATTTTTCAAAGTATATATATCATTCCATCTTAATTGGATGATTTCCTCTCTGCGACCACCTGCTAGTAAAAAGAGTCTAAAGGCGTCTTTCATCCAAGGCTGGTACAAATTGATTTTCCTGCCATTATTCTGTACTAAAATAGGAGTGTACGTGTCTAATGCGTCTAGTATAGCTTCAAATTCTTCTCTGTTGATGGTTTTGATTGTCTTTTTGGGTACTGGCAAGCTGGCGCACTCCTTAAAATAGTTCTTCATTGATAGATCTTCCTTTTCTATAAGGAAATCAAAGAAGGTAGTAAGGGCCTGTATGATGTTATTTACGGATTTAGGGTGGTATTTTTCCTTCATCTTCCCAAAAAAGTAAGATACGTCCGACCGATTGATTTGAGGGGGTTTTATCCACCTGATTTTTCTATTTTCTTTTACGCTATCATGAAACTTAATCAAAAACCCAACGGTCTCCTTGATGTACTTTGGTGTTAGGGTTTTGTTGTACTGCTGATACTCGCTATCGCCGCTAAGGTACATCTGATATTTTACTATAGCAGTTGCAAGGTCATAATCATTGCCAACTGTGCTTGTGGGTGTCAGGTTTCTTTGTTCATCCAGCCCCTTTTTGAAATTAATCGCCTCAACAAGCGCGTCATCGTAATCAGTAGCTTCAAGGATTTTGCTTTTGTGTTTTCCGGTAATAGCGTCGATATAGTTAGCTCTGAAGTTTTGGTGCTCATAATGTTTACATCCGTTGTTATGTTTTCTACACTTACGACACCAGATTTTAATACCGTTTCTGTTTTTGCGTAGTTTTAATTTGATCATCTATATAGCCGTTTTAGAAGTTCTTCTTGCTGTTTGTTCTTTGGTTTTATTCTTGTGGTTGGCGCAGATACTTGATATTCGGTTTCTAGTTCAAGTAGGAATAGCTCATACAGTTGGTTATTGCCGTCGCAAAGGATTTTAAGCTTCTCTTTCCATAGGTGTGGGTACCTTTTTTTGCAGTCTAATACCAATGGTTTTAGATACTGCATTTGGACTTCTATTTGAAACACATATTTTTGTTTGTCAATGTGAATTTTCACGTCATTATCTGTCAACCAAGATTCAATTGTATCTCGGTCTTTTTTCCTGATAATTCTACCAGCTTCTATAATTGATATTCTTGAAAAATCTTTCATTCTTGTTATCTCTTATCTTAATGTTTTAATAGTAGAGGGTTAGTCGCTTCATAAATTCTAACGAAAAATTATTGCAAATAAAAATCGCAACGAAAAAAAGTTTACTAGCAAGTGTACGCTTGTTCCACGCGGAGCAATCGTTAGTTAATACCCCTGGACTGCTGGCCGCTCCAGCGGGATCCCTCCTTAGTATAGAAAATACCTACAGTTAAATTTGGTCATCAATACCGTTCAAAAAATTTCTGCCAAAATTTTCCAAAAAATCAGAACCTCTTTTGATATTTGAACTGAATACGCCGTTTATTTTTTTTAAGTACTTTTCTTCTGTGTTTATTGGTTCTATTTTAGACCATTGGTTATCTATATCTATTAAATGTGGATTAGGATCAATCTGGGACGACTTTGTTTTGCAACCAGCAACTACCCCTGTTATTTCAAGAAGTCGTCTTAAAACGTACCCATTTAGTTTTTGAACGTATTCTGAAGTAGTAAACACTCCGTCGTGAATTGTTAACAGTGGCGCATTTGGGTGTAGTTCATTAAACTCCCTACAAATGACATTTAGTAGCAGGTAGCTTTCGGCTCTTTGCAACAGGTACGAAAACCGCTGCTTTCCAATCATTTTATGCATTCGGTTAATCCAGCTATCAACGCCAGGGAATACCGTTTGAAATTTCTGAATCTGTAGGTTGTTGTTTCTGTGGTTCATTTTATCTTCAAACAGAACATACATCATGGTATTCTTTAGATTCTCCCTGTCTTCTTTTTTCGCCGCACTTTTTGGTGTATTAGTATATGTGTAATACCTGTCCAATATATAGGAATAGAAATCTAAATAGAAGGGTGACTGTGTGTACCTGTTAATGCATTCTAATTCAGAGGTACTAAAAAAATTACACCACATAAATGAAGAAGAGTCACTTACATTAGATATAAAGGAATTAGTATAACCAGTATTACTAGAATAGTATAGA
>JALQXE010000021.1 GCA_023263235.1 Sediminibacterium sp.
CGATGGGGTGTGCGAGGTTTAGGTTTTAAAATGTGATTTTGTTTTTCGAGAGTAAAATTTTATGTTTCCCATCTCTTTAGAAGAGAAAGTATTACTCTCTAAGACCAAACCTTTGTGTAGGGAAATCAAACAGTATGATAATTTGATAATGGTTTAAATATTTTGTTGTATTTCAGTAAAGTATTTTCACCTCCCTTTCTCCCTTCTCCAGGAGTGAAAAATACAATTTTCTGATAATAATCATGTTTTTGGTTGAGTAGCGTCATTCAATGGAGATTTCAATCTTCATTACTTTGTTCAGTAAATAAATTAAAACTGAGCGCATGCCATTTTATCAAAAAAACGGAACAATCCCTAACAAGCGACACGTAGTGTCGAGACAATCAAACGGGAATCTATATCACGAAGAGTTAGTGGGTACAGAAGGTTTTTCAGGAATGTCTTCTTTGGTATACCATTTACATCCACCTACCATGGTGAAAGAAATGGGAGAGCCTTATTCAGTGAAACCGAAAATCGCAGTTACTGAAAATTTAAAATGTTTGAGTTTTGCAGGGTTTGAATTAAAACCAGAAGCAGATTACCTAAAAAGCCGTAAAACGCTTTTCGTAAATAACGATATGCATATTGGTTTAGCAAATCCTCAAAAATCTACTTCTTATTTCTTTAAAAACGCAGATGCTGATGAAATGATTTTCATCCATGTTGGAAAAGGTACATTGAAAACTATGTATGGTAAAATCGATTTCGAATATGGGGATTATATAATCATTCCAAGAGGAACGGTTTATCAATTGGATTTTGCAACTGAAGAAAACAAATTATTGATTGTAGAGTCTTTCAGTCCGATTACAACACCAAAAAGATACCGTAATCAATTTGGACAATTATTAGAACATTCCCCATTTTGTGAGCGTGATATTAAATTACCTTATGGTTTAGAAACACATACAGAAACAGGTGATTTCGTAATTAATATTAAAAAAGCAGGAAATATTTATCCTTACACCTATGCTACTCATCCATTTGACGTAGCGGGTTGGGATGGGTATCATTATCCATACGCATTTTCTATTTTCAATTTTGAACCTATTACTGGGCGAATTCACATGCCTCCTCCAATTCATCAAACATTTGAAGGGAACAATTTTGTAATCTGTTCTTTTGTTCCTCGCATGTATGATTATCATCCAGATGCAGTTCCTGCTCCTTACCATCACAGTAATATCGATTCCGATGAGTTACTATATTATGTAGATGGTGATTTTATGAGTAGAAATGGTATTCAAAAAGGTCAAATCACCTTACATCCAGGAGGTTTGCCACATGGGCCTCATCCAGGAGCCATTGAAAGATCGATTGGTAAAAAAGAAACCAATGAGTTGGCGGTAATGATTGACCCTTTCAAGCCAGTAATGATCACGGAAGAAGCGTTAGCATTAGAAGTGAAAGACTACTATAAGTCATGGATGAATCAAGAAATGTTACAAGATTAAAAAAGTAAAAAAATGGAAACAAAAGATTTAAAACAAGTTGAGAATTATACTTATGGATTAGAAAAAATCTTTGAAGAAGCACAAGATTTTTTACCAATCAATGGAACAGACTATGTTGAGTTTTATGTTGGAAATGCAAAACAAGCAGCACATTATTATAAAACAGCTTTTGGATATCAAAATTTTGCTTACAGCGGACCAGAAACAGGAGACAAAGAAAAGGTTTCTTACGTTTTAGTACAAGAAAAAGTA
The DNA here is from genome assembly GCA_023263235.1 of Sediminibacterium sp. Next base: position 1,749 of record JALQXE010000021.1, read on the forward strand.
AAATTAATTTTAACTACGCCTTTGCATCCCGAAGGTGATATTGCTGCGCATGTTCATAAACATGGTGACGGAGTAAAAGCAATTGCACTTACGGTTTCGGATGCATATGAAGCATATGAACAAACTGTAAAAAGAGGTGCAAAGCCATATTTGGAACCTCATACTATAAAAGATGAGGATGGTGAAATTAAAATGAGTGGCATTCATATTTATGGAGATACTGTTCACCTATTTGTTGAAAGAAAAAACTATAAGGGTTTATTTATGCCAGGTTTTAAAAAGCTAGAAAATAATTATAATCCAAGCTCCGTGGGTTTAAAGTATATCGACCATTGTGTTGGAAATGTTGGTTGGAATCAAATGAACACTTGGGTAAATTTTTATGAGGAAGTAATGGGCTTTAAAAATATACTCACATTTGATGATAAACAAATATCAACCGAGTATTCCGCGCTCATGAGCAAAGTAATGAGTAACGGCAACGGTTTTGTGAAGTTTCCAATAAATGAACCAGCTGAAGGAAAAAAGAAATCACAAGTGGAAGAGTATTTAGATTTTTATAAAGATGCAGGCGTTCAACACATAGCTATTGCCACAGACAATATTGTTGATACAGTTGAGCAATTGAGCAATCGTGGTGTTGAATTTTTAAATATCCCCTCTACTTACTACGATGATTTATTAGATCGTATTGGACCAATTGATGAAGATGTTGAACCACTTAAAAAATTAGGTATTTTGGTAGACCGAGATGATGAAGGATATCTTTTGCAAATATTTACGAAACCCGTAGAAGACAGACCTACTTTGTTTTTTGAGATCATACAAAGAAAAGGTGCTAAATCATTTGGTGCTGGTAATTTTAAAGCTTTATTTGAAGCTTTAGAAAGAGAACAAGATTTAAGAGGGAATTTATAATACCAATAGGTTAGTCAAAAGCCATTTCTGGAATTTCACCTTCAATGATGAGTTTTCCAAGAGTGGCTTTTTTGATGGTTTCAACCGAAACCCCAGGTGCTCTTTCTAATAATTTAAAGCCGCCTTCTGGCAAAATGGACAAAACAGCCAACTCGGTAACAATTTTTTTAACACATCTAATACCCGTAAGTGGCAAATCACATGAGGGTAATAATTTACTTTCACCTGCTTTATTTACGTGCTGCATGGCTACAATTATATTTTTTGCAGAAGCAACTAAGTCCATTGCACCGCCCATTCCCTTAACCATTTTTCCAGGTATTTTCCAATTCGCAATATCACCATTTTCTGAAACCTCCATGGCTCCCAAAATTGTTAAATCAATTTTTTGTGCATGAATCATCCCAAAGCTCATTGCCGAATCAAATACCGAGGCGCCAGGTATCATGGTAATGGTTTGTTTCCCTGCATTAATTAAATCAGGATCCACCGCTGCTTCTTTAGGAAAAGGACCCATTCCTAAAAGTCCATTTTCAGATTGAAAACAAACTTGAATATGTTTTGGTATATGGTTTGCTACTAAAGTAGGAATTCCAATGCCTAAATTAACATAATAATTATTTTGAATTTCTTGAGCTATTCTTCTTGCAATCCCATCTTTATCTAACATAGTATTTTGGATATCGGGTTATTCACTTGTTGTTTTCTTTTCAATTCTTTTCTCGTATTTTTTTCCTTGAAAAATTCTATGCACATAAATTCCAGGAGTATGAATTTGATTCGGATCTAATACACCTGGCTCCACCAACTCTTCCACTTCGGCAATGGTAATTTTTCCTGCCATTGCCATTACTGTATTAAAATTTCGAGCAGTTGCTTTAAAAATTAAATTTCCATCGGTATCCCCTTTCCATGCTTTTACAATCGCGAAATTCGCATCAAATGCTTTTTCCAATAAATAGTCTTTGCCATTAAAATTCCTAACTTCTTTTCCAATAGCAACCTCTGTTCCAATCCCTGCTGGCGTGAAAATAGCTGGCATACCATAACCAGCTGCCATGCATCTAAAAGCCAAGGTACCTTGTGGGATTAACTCAACGTCCAATTCACCTGAAAGTAATTGTCTTTCAAACTCTTCATTTTCTCCTACATAAGAAGAAATCATTTTTTTTACTTGTTTTTTTTGCAACATTAATCCAATCCCAAAATCATCAACTCCTGCATTATTAGAAATACAAGTAAGATTCTTAACGCCTTTGTTTACCAATGCTTCAATACAATTTTCGGGTATTCCGCATAATCCAAATCCACCCAACATAATTGTATCTCCATCTTTGATATCAAAAATAGCCGCCTCTGCATCCTGCACTTTTTTATTAATCATAATTAACAGAAGGTTTAAAAATTATTTTATAACACCCAATTCCTTTCCAACTTCTACAAATGCATGAATGGCTTTATCTAATTGTTGAGTAGTATGTGCTGCTGAAATTTGAACACGAATTCTTGCTTGACCCTTTGCTACTACTGGATAATAAAAACCAATTACATAAATTCCTTTCTCCAATAATTTTTCTGCTATTTTTTGGGAAATCACAGCATCATATAACATGATAGGAATAATTGGATGCGTGCCTGGTTTTATGTCAAATCCAGCGGCAGTAATTTTTTCTCTAAAATATTTAGTATTGGCTTCAAGTTTATCTCTTAATTCCGTTGTTTGAGACAATAAATCAAAAACGGCAATGGATGCACCAGTTATAGAAGGAGCCAACGTATTAGAAAACAAATAAGGCCTTGAGCGCTGTCTTAATAATTCAATGATTTCTTTTTTGCCTGAAGTAAAACCACCAGAAGCGCCACCTAATGCTTTTCCTAAAGTACCTGTTATAATATCCACCTTACCCATTACTCCTTTTAATTCATGCACTCCTCTTCCTGTTTTACCTAAAAAACCAGTTGAATGACATTCATCAGTCATTACCAATGCTTCATATTTCTCAGCAAGTGCCACAATTTTATCTAGTTGGGCAATGGTACCATCCATGGAAAATGCACCATCTGTTACAATTATTTTTTGAACAGCACCGGCTGCAATTGCTTCTTTTAATTTTGCTTCAAGGTCTTCCATTGAATTATGCTCATATCTATAGCGCATACACTTTGAAAGCCTTACACCATCTATGATAGAAGCATGATTTAAGGAATCAGAAATAATTGCATCCTTGTCTCCAAATAATGGCTCAAATACACCCCCATTTGCATCAAAAGCTGCAGCATATAAAATAGTGTCTTCCGTTCCTAAAAAATGAGAGATTTTTTCTTCTAAAGTTTTATGAATATCCTGTGTACCACAAATAAATCTAACGGATGACAAACCAAAACCATGAGAATCAATGGCAGCTTTAGCTGCTTCAATAACCTTAGGATGTGAGGATAATCCCAAATAATTATTTGCACAAAAATTCAATACTTCTTTCCCACCTTGTATAGTTATTGCTGCTGCTTGTGGAGAAGTAATAATTCTTTCTTTTTTATACAAACCTGCTTCTTTAATAGCTTCTAATTCTTTTGTTAAAAATGGCTTGAACTGATCGTACATAAATTTTATTTAGAAAATTAATATTTAAAATATGCTGGTAAATGCTTTACAATAACCTCGGTCATTGCTTTTAAATCAAAGGCGGGTTTCCATTGCCAATCATTTTGAGCAAAACTATCGTCGATACTATTTGGCCAACTATCGGCAATAGTCTGTCTAAAATCAGGTTGGTATTCAATTTCAAATTTCGGAAAATAAAGTAACAAGCTTTCGTATATTTCTTTTGGTGAAAAACTAATACCGGCAATATTATAACTAGTTCTTATAGTTAATTTTTCTTTAGGCGCTTCCATTAATTGAAGTGTAGCACTAATAGCATCCTCCATATACATCATTGGCAAATAAGTATGCTCGTTTAAAAAACAAGTAAACTTTTCCCCCTTTACAGCTTTGTGATAAATATCCACTGCATAATCGGTGGTTCCACCTCCAGCCATGGACTTATAACCAATTAAGCCAGGGTATCTTACACTTCTTACATCAATTCCATACTTATTAAAATAATATTCACACCAGTGTTCTCCGGCTAATTTTGAAATACCATATACAGTATTTGGATCCTTAAATGATTGTTGAGGAGTATTTAGCTTTTCTGAATGTGGACCAAAAACTGCAATTGAACTTGGCCAGAATATTTTTTGAATACTGTATGCTCTTGCAACTTCTAAAACATTTAATAAACTTCCTAAGTTCAAGTCCCATGCTTGTAAAGGATTTTTTTCACCAGTAGCCGATAATATAGCTGCCAAATGATAAATCTGTGTCACTTTTTCTTTTTCAACAATCAATGACAAAGCTTCCTTGTCCATCACATTTAAAGTTTGAAAAGTGCAATATTCAAACTTTTGTTTCATAACATCTTGAAAATCAGTTGCAATTATGGCTTCATTGCCATATTTATTTGCTAAAGCCTTGGTAAGTTCTGTTCCTAATTGTCCTCCTGCTCCTATTACTAATATCCTGTCCATTAAACTAATGTTTGTTATTGTAAAATTAACTCATTCCTTTAAAATCTCAAACTTTAAGTTCTAACAGTGAACACAAAACACATATTAATTAAAGGATTGCTTCTACTCATAGGAAATAGGTAATATGCCATATATTTAAACATAAGTCTTATTCGTATGAACATTGTAATTTTTGACGGCGTATGTAATTTATGTAATGCCACCGTTTTATTTTTAATAAAATATGATGTGCAGGAAAATTTATACTTCGTTTCATTACAAAGTGAGACCGGCAAGCGCTATATAAATGAATATGCAATTCCCAATAACATAAACTCTGTAGTCTTTATAAAACAAAACCAAGTATTTAAAAAATCTGACGCAATAATTGAAATTGTAAAATTACTTAAAGGATGGCCCCGTATGCTTTCTTATTTTTCAATTTTACCTTCAAGGGTTCGAAATGTATTTTATGACTTGATTGCAAAAAACAGATACTCAATTTTTGGAAAAAAAGAAAGCTGTAGTATTCCCAACGAAGCACATAAAAAAAGATTTTTATCTTAAATGCTTTAGTGTACGTTCACATTTTTTCCAATAACTAAAAAAGGAAGGGAAATAGCCAGTGACTGCGGGAAACATCCAATCTCTTTCATCTTTAATACCAGGATAATAATCAAACAAAGGGTGTTCCTTTGAAATAATTAAATCATTTAAGTACTTGTTTTTAAATGTATATACATTAATAATGTCATTTATTTCTCCCACATAAATTTGTATTCCCTGAATATTTTTTGAAAGCTCAATAAAAAATTGAATCACTTTTTCACTTACCGGATAATTATTAAAGTGAGATGGCTCAAGCAATAAAACTCTATTTACATTTTCATTTTTTCTCCAAAGTGGATCTAAATTATACGAATTATAAATCAATGTAGGTATGGATGCGTCAATTTGCAATGGAATAGCTGTAGGCAAACTAGTAAATAACTGCAAAGAATTTGTTTCCTTAAGACTTTCTGGTATTGGCCCATTTACTAGTGCTTCATAAGGTTTATCTAAAAATGTACCTTCTTGCTTAGAGAAAGTGTATTTGTTTATGTTTTCCTGATTGCAATAATATTTCTTACTTGAAAAAGCACCCGCTACCCATTGCCAACTACAATTATTACTTGCAATATCTCCATCTAATAAATAATAATACATCCACTTAGAAGCAGTTTGCCAATGTGCATTTCCAATATTACAAACAATGGATGCTATATACATCCTAAGGTGATTATGTAGATATCCTTGATTGGTTAAAGTAAGAATGTGCTTATCAATAATTTCAATGCCAGTATTGGCATTGAATACCGAAGATATCATTTGGTGATGCAAGGTATTTGGCTGCGTTTGTTTTAAATCTGTCCAAATCATATCTTTTTTATCCTGCCATACTCTTTGAAAATATTCACGCCAAGCCAATTCTTGTAGTATTTTTTCAATTGCTTGATATGGATAACCCTTGCTTACAATTGAATCCAACACTTGCTTTACAGATATTATACCTCTAGAAATATAGGGCGAAAGATATGTTATATGACCATTTAAAAAATTTCGAGTTTGAGCATACTTAATTGGATGAATTGTATTTATCCTTTCAAGAACTTGATCATAATGTGTTGGAAAAGATAAAGCACTAGGGTTTTGCATAGGGCAATCTTTCTAAACGTGTAGTAAAATGGTAACCATCAAGACCGGAGCATGCAATCGAACCAGCTTTTTCAATATCTATATAACCATCTTCTTGCAAACAGTCAGTAGGGAAATACATTTCCTTAATCTCTCCTATAATTAACAAGGTATTATTAATAGATAAATAAACTCGTTCTTTAAATTCAATGCCTAATTGAATAGAACTTTCTTCTACAAATGGAGCTTTAAAATCATTTTTATAGGAAGGGGTCAAGCCGGTAGCTTCAAATTCAGAAACATCCTTTGGATATTTTGCTGAAGTTTGATGGCCTTGTTTATAAATTGATGTATTTAAATGATTTATGGTATAATACCCTGTTGTTAAAATATTGGATAAACTATGACGTTCTACTGTATCGGGACGCATCACAAAAGCTATGTAAGGTGGATTTGCCCCTATATGCACAATAGAATTAAAAATAGCTAAATTGGTTTGGCCTAATTCATTTACAGTTCCAATTAAACAAACACTTTTAAATCCTCCTACACTATTTATTAATTGAGCTCTATGCCTTTGCTCCATTTCCATTATTTGACTATATGATAAATGTGTTTTATTCATTTTTTACTTGTCTAATTGTTTTAAAAATTCATTTGCATTTTTTAAATGTAAATTTTGCTTTTCGGCACTCATTTTGTCAAAAGTGCCTATCAGCATGCCCAGCCTTGGATTTTTTAAGAAAAAGCTTCGGTGCTCATGCATAAATCGCCAAAACAATCCATCCCAAATACCCTGCCATTCTCCTTTTTCATAATCACTCATTTTAATTAAATAATTGCTGCCACTTATATAGGGTTTAGTAGTCATTAATCCTCCATCTGCAAACTGTGTCATGCCATATACATTGGGCACCATTACCCAATCATACGCATCAATAAACATTTCCATGAACCATTTATATACATCATTGGGATCAAACTCACATAGTAACATAAAATTACCTAGCACCATTAGCCTTTCAATATGATGACAGTACCCTGTTTTTAATATTTTTTGGATGGTATCATCTAATGGAGGAATGCCGGTAGTGCCCGTCCAAAAACTTGCAGGAATTTTTCTTGTAAATCCCCAAAAATTGGTGGTACGTTGCTTTGTACCTTCTAACTCATACACAATTTTTATAAATTCACGCCATCCCATTACTTGTCTAACAAAGCCCTCTAATGAATTTAAAGGAATATTTTTTTGGGCGGCTATAGCTAATGCTTTTTCAATGATATGACCTGGGGTAAGTAAACCAATATTTAACATTGGACTTAAAACTGAATGATGTAATACAGACTCTTTTGCAACTATTGCATCCTCATAAATACCAAATTTTTCAAACCTTTTGTTTAAAAATTCATCTAACCATATTTCTGATTCTTCGAATGTGGTTGAGAACAAATGCACTGTATTTATATCGCCATAATTATTTGGAAAATATTTTTGGACATACTTTTTTGCTTCTGATACATATTTATTTTCTTTTGGTAAAGCAAGTTGAGGCACCATTTCTTTTTTTGGAAACTTCGCTCTATTTTCTGCATCATAGGTCCACTTACCTCCAACAGGCTTTCCGTCTTTTTCTAATAAAATGCCTCTTTGCTTTCTTTGCCAAGTATAAAAATCGGTTTGGAAATATGTTTTTCTTTTATTGAAAAAGTCAAATCCTTCTTTAGCACTATTCAAAAAGTTAGGACTTTCAATTATATTTAATGTTAGTTTATTCTTTTTGCAAGTAGTTGAAATTTTTTTCATCAGCCAGTTATCAACAACATGAATTATGTTTACTTGCTGTAACCCCTCTGCTGCAAGTGATGTAATTAAATGAATACAATCACAATGACTATTTGATTGTTCAATGTACACAACATCAAAACCTTTTGTTGTTAAATATTGCTCATAATATTTCATACTAGCTCGGTGTAAGACTAGTTTTTGTTGATGAAAATTATATTGCTTAAAAAACAAGTGTTCTTCTATTAAGTACACTTTAACGCCTTTTTTTAAAACAGGGTTATTCTTAAAAAGCTGGTGAGGAAATATTAAAACGGCCGTTGTTGACATTACATATTAGGAATTAACCTATAAAACAATAAATTCATGAAATTGTTCAGGTTGGAAACTTGTAAGGCATTGATAATGAATGTGAAAAATATGCGCAATACCTTACAAAACGGAATTTTGCACTAAAAAGGGCCCCTATGAATAGGGGCCCTTTTTATAAATTTAAATCAAACTTAAATAAAAACTATTTTAAGAATTCTGCAACGGGCGCAGTGTCATACGTATCCCACTCTCTAACAATTTTGCCATCTTTGAAAGCGAATACAGCATTAATACGAACTGTTGATTTTTGAGTTCCTTTAAAGAAAGTTGCATCAAAGTATACATTTACATAATGCTTAAATGAACGCTCATCTTCCTTAAAGCCTACCGTTTCCCAAATATCATTAATGCTCTCAATTTTCATAGTAACACCTTTTGACTTAAAGAAATCGGCCATTTTCATATTCTCTGCTACAGTTAGCTTATTTCTATTATCATAGATAGTTGCAGTATCTGCATAAAGCGTCTTAAAAGTGGCAGTATCAGAATTTGCACCGGCCTCTAACGCTTTTTTGACAGTATTTATGTTTTCGCTGCTACTTAGTGTATAACCAAAAGCTTCAGTAGGCACTGTAGTGGAAGCAGTTGAAGAAGATGTACTTTCGGTTTTTGTGCCGCAAGCTAATAGAGCAGATATAACAACTGCACTTAATAATACTTTTTTCATGAATTAAATTTTTTGTTTAGTAACCGTAAAATAGATTGAATCCCCAGTAACAATTCAATTTAAACAATGTAAAATGTTCCAAATTACTATTTGGGAACAAAATGAATTGAATACAGTTATTTTTCCCAACCAGTTTCTTTTAAAGCAGGGTCGTTTTCCTTTTTTAAAAAATCGGCATTCCCTAAACTTTCAGGCTCCCATTCTAAAATAGCAGTATCAGGAACTATATCAATCGCATGTTGCCAGGCAGTTGAGGTTTCATTGTAGGCTAAATTACTTTGAGCACTATAGCAAGAGATAATAGACCATCTTGGCTTATCAGATAAATTAGCTTCGGAGCGATGTAAAAGATTGCTATGAAAAAACAAAGCGTCACCTGGCTCAATTTCAACATACACAAGATCCATTGTTTTTAATGCATTATTAACCATTGTCATATCGGCACCAACTTGTTCACCCGCAAATCCATGATTTACTCTTCCTAATTTATGGGAGCCTTTTATTACTTGAATACAACCATTTTCTTTATTGGCAGGAGTTAATGCAACCATGACACTTACCAATTGATCAGGAAACATGAACTGATTTTTATACCAATAACCATAATCTTGATGCCATTCCCAAGCGCCTCCCACCTTGGGTTCTTTTTGCATAAGCTTAGAGTGAAAATGACATACAGGCGCTTCGCTATCCAATACCTGTGCAACTCTATTTACCATACGCTCACTCCTTGTTAAATATCCAAAAATGTCATTGCCTGGCGTAAACCACAAGGACAACTTTGTTTTTTTTCCTGTTTGATCATTTAAATCCAACGCATTCTTTGCCATCGCATCATCCTGAATAGCAATACCATACATTTTATCAACTTCTTGCTTACTACAAAAATTTTTAATTATGATATAACCGTCTTTGTTGTATTGATGAATTTGAGCGGGCGTAAATTGATTCATATTCATGGTAGCTGTTTTATGGGTTAATAAATTTAATGAAAAAATTTGATTACCCTATTTGTTCCAAAACGGAAAATTGGAACAATTTAAACATTGTAAGGAAAAATTATTTCTAATAAAGCCAATAAGTTTGATAATAGCATTACCATAAAATTAAAAATTATGCAAAAACCCATAGTTCTAGTATTCATTGTTTTAGCAATAGGTTGTAAAAACATTAAAAGTCCTGTTGACGAAGCAAAGCAAAGTGATTTAGTGGGATCATGGCACTTAACCACCAAAGGACAAGATAAATACCACAAGGGGGTTATTATTTACAGCGCAGACGGTCAAATGAGTGTTATATTAAATAACAAAGACAGTGCTGCAAGCGGATACAGTGGTAAATATGAAGTGAATGAAAAAGAGGGTTATGTTAAACATTATAGAGACTTTTATGCTTTGCTTCCATTTACCAATGATTCAATCCCTCCTGTTTGGATAAGAGATTACAAATTAAGTGAAGATAAAAGAACACTTACCTTAAGCCCAAGGGAAGACAAAAGCTTTTCTTTGGTTTGGCAAAGAGTAAGGCAATAGTCATATTTAAACATAAAATGTTCCATTAAAGGAATATGGAACATTATTTATAGTTATTCCTTAGTCAATTGTTTTTAATGTAGTTATTTTTCAATTACAGTATAAAAGCTTAAACATTAACAAATTTTAAACCAAAACCAACCAAATGAAAAAATTAGGATTATTTATTGCAATCATCGCATCTACAACAAGTTTAATGGCTCAAGCACCAGCTGCAGGCAAAGTGTTTATGGAAGGAGAAGCAAAGGGTAAGAAAATTCAATTAGGTACCGATAAATCGGTAGATATTGTACTTGCTAATATCAAAGCTTATAATTTGAATGATGGCTCAGATGTTTCACAATATGTTGCAGACTCAAAACCAGGAAGTCTTCAGTCATTAATTAAAGACTGGCATAAAAACATGAAGTCCTTAAACGAAGTGCCGCTTGTTGTTTTTCCCGTTAAAGTACAAGGTGAAAAAAACGAAAGTGTTGTTGTATATGCAAATGAAGACAGAGTTTATAAAAACGGCTCTACACAAAAATTATCGGTTGTGGAATTTTTTGAAGTAACGCCTGAGGGTAAAATAGCTTCTTTCAATCAATTTACTCAAATTCCAACAACTAACGAATTTGGACAAACAACAGGAGGAAAATTTTTTGCACCAGGGAATTCAAAATTAGATGGCACCAGTTTTCAATTTTCTAACAGAGGGGAAGTTGAAACAATGGAAAAATTTATGAAAGCCTATAATGTTATGGATGTTGCAACTTGTGCTTCATTAATGGCTGATTCAGTGAAAATTCATGATTTTGATGGCAACGTTATGTTTTTAACAAAGGCAATGCTACCAAGTGTATTTGGCGAATATAGTTCTTTAGATTGGCAACCACTTAGTATGATTCCTGTAAAAATTACAGATACAGATCCTTCTTCTGCCATATTGGTAAATGCAACTGAAAAAAGAGTTTTAAAAAATGGCACCGTTTGGGAAAAAGATTTATTAGAAACTTTTTATATTAATAGAGCTGGTAAAATTTCTGAAATTTATCAATATTCAAGAGGTTTGGATAAAAAATAAAACGAGTTCAATAATTAGTACGGTAAAATTATAAAAGGGTTTATGCAACTAAGCATAAACCCTTTCTAATAAAATTGAATGTAATTATTTTTACTTCATGGTCTTTATAATTTCCATCTTCCCATTCATAAATACTTTTACATTTAATTGAGTAGGAGACTTTATTTTTACTGTTTTTACTTTTCCGTCTGCCCATACCATGTCAACTTCGTAATTCCCTCTTGCTTTTAATCCTTTCACTTCACCTGTACTCCATACTTTAGGCAATGCCGGCAATAATTCAATATAGTCACCATTTGATTGTACGAGCATTTCAGCTACAGCAGCAGCACCTCCAAAATTGCCGTCAATTTGAAAAGGAGGATGCGCATCTAACAAGTTAGGATACGTGCCTCCGCCATTTTCGGTTTTCTCTCTAATTTCATCGGGAGCAACATAGTGTAATAATTCGCGGTACATTTTATAAGCATGTGCTCCGTCTTTTAATCTTGCCCATAAATTAATGCGCCAACCCTTGGACCAACCCGTGGTTTCATCTCCTTTAATTTCTATAGTTTTTTTAGCTGCATTGGCCAATAAAGGTGTGTTATCAACCGTAATATGATTCCCTGGATATAAACCAAATAAATGTGTTTGATGTCGGTGCTTAGGATCGGCGTCCTCCCAATCATAATACCATTCTTGTAAGTTTCCCTTACTTCCAATTTGATATGGATGTAAATTATTTAAAGCATCATTTATTTTATTGATAAATTCAGTGTCATTGTTTAATATCTTTTGCGCCGCTACTACATTCATAAATAATTCTCTAATCATTGCTATATCCGCTGTTGCACCATATAGAGTTGCACCAATATATCCCGTTGGGGTTTTATAATTATTTTCAGGTGAAGTAGAAGGCGATGTTATATATTTTCCACTACTGTCTTTTATTAACCATGCTAAACAAAATTCAGCAGCACCACGCATTAAAGGATAGCCTTGTTTTTCTAAAAATGATTTATCTCCTGTATATAAATAATGTTGCCATAAATGTGTACTTGCCCAAGTACCGCCCATTGCCCAGTTGGCCCAAACTGGATCGCCATTGCCAAAATTTCCAACTGGATTTGACATGGCCCATATATCAGAATTGTGGTGCGTTACCCAGCCGGGCATATTATAAAATGTTTTAGCAGTGGTTTTACCAGTGATGGATAAATTTTTTATAAACTGAAGAAATGGAAGATGCATTTCAGATAAATTAGTGTTTTCTGCTAACCAATAATTTTCCTCAGCATTAATATTCATTGTATAATTACTTGACCAAGGGGGTTGCAAATAAGGATTCCACAAACCTTGTAAGTTTGCTGGCACGCCATTGGTGCGCGAACTACTTATTAATAAATAGCGTCCATATTGAAAATAAAGTGTTTCTAAATAAGGATCTGCCAATCCTTTCGCATAGCGCATTAATCGTTGATCCGTTGGTAAATTTACCGTATCCTTATTGGCTAATTTTAATTGTACTCTATTATAAAAACGCTGATAATCTTGTAGATGACGTTTTTTTATTTCATTCCATCCCAACGCAACAGCATTATTTAATTGCGAATTAGCTATATTATTATTATTGAGTCCATTTGTTACAGGGTCCTTATCAAATCCATTAAAACTTGTAGCCATTGAAACATATACAGTTGCTTCATTTGCATCAGATAAACTAATAGTTGAGTCGGTATTGGAAACTTTTCCGGTGTTACTCTCAATTTTTATAATAGTAGTGAACCGAGTTCCTTTTTTATTTTCAAATACAACGGAATTACTTTTTTTCTGCAAATACACAGGATCGGCTTTCGAAGGCGCTGCGCCTTGTATTTGTATATTATTCTTATTTACAATTTTTTCAAATTTTAACAAAGATTCAAATCTCAAAGAAAATGATAAAGCGCCTGCTTTTTTACTTGTTAAATGAATAGCAAATATCTTATCAGGATTTGAAACCAAATATTCTCTTTCAATAACATTATTATTTGAACTGGTTTTTACAGATGCAATTGCTTTATCAATATCTAAATCACGATAATAATCATTTATGTAGGGATCGTCATTTACTTCCAAATAAAGGGTTCCCAATGGAGCATAAGATTCAGAAAACTTACCTTGTAATTTTTTTATTAACTGATCGGCTTTTTTATAATTATTTTCTTGCAATGCTTTTCTAACATCTGGTAAATGTTTATAGGCCGTCGCATTCATGTTTGCATTTACTGGCTCACCCGACCAAAGTGTAAGATCATTTAAATATATTTTATCTATAGAAATGCCGCCAAATACTGTAGCGCCTTGCATTCCATTCCCAATTAACATCGCCTCCTCAAAATATTTTGCGGGGCTCTCATACCACAGTTTTAAAGGTGCTTGAATAGAACTGTTGGCTGCAACCGCCGTAACTTGTGTGGTTTTTTTACTGCCTTTTTTTTGAGCTTGTGTAATTAATGGAAATAAAAGAATAAAGAGGATAACTGTTTTCTTACACATAATTTTTGCACCTTGATGATATTATATAAAGTGCAAATTTAAGCAGAATTAGTTTGCCAATGTAGACTGACGCATGTAGGATTTCACAGGCGCATACACAAATAAACAAGACGCCCCTTGTATGGCTTCAATAATAGTATTCACCTGGTCATTTGGAACCGCCGGGCAACCCAAGCTTCGGCCAATATAACCTTGTTGTTTTGCAATAGATTCAGATACATAATTGGCACCATGTATCACAATAGCTCTTTCTTTTGCATTGTCGTTAATTCCTTTCTCTTGACCCTCAAGTTCTAGCGTAGTACCATGCTTTCCAATGTAGGTTTTACCAGTTACATAAAAACCTAAACTGCTTTTGGAAGATGCGTCTTTATTAGAAAATGTGTTTGCGAATACTGTACCCGATTTTTTTCCGTGTGCTACTAAGGTTTGTAATAATAATTGTCCCTGTTCCATATCAATTACGTAAAAACGATTGGATGTACTTGGTTTACTAAAATCAATGATGGTTAAGTAATGAACATTGTTTAGTTTACCCTGCTCTTTTAATTTTTCATAGCCATCCAAAGCCAACTTCAAAGCATCGCTATTGATATCTAGGCTACTCGTTAACGTGGTCAACAAGTTATTTGCTGTTGTAGGCTTTGACAACACAACCGAATTACTTCTTGTGTGTATACTCAAAACGATACATAAAACGAGTATGGAAATCTGTTTAAACATATTATAAGGGGTGCAAAGGTACAACAAGCTCCCTTTTTAATATGTTAAAATTACACTTTGAATTAAATAAAATTATTATTTAATTGATTATTAATATTTTATATATTTAATATAAATCTTTTATTACAAACTTTCTCATTTTCATAAAGGCATTTCTAGCTTTTTCAGCGGTTTCAGGCTGGCTCATTAACTCATTTAATACAGTAGGTATAATTTGCCAGGAAACCCCAAACTTATCTTTTAACCAACCACATTGCCCGTCATGCCCTCCTTCAGTTAATTGGTCCCAATAATAATCCACCTCTTCTTGATCCTTGCATTCAACAACAAAGGAGACGCCTTCGTTAAATGAAAACTTATGTTCACCTGGCCCATCCATTGCTGCAAACTGCGATTGATTTAAAGTAAAACTTCCAAATTTTAAACTTCCTACTGGTTGCCCTTCCCCTTGTTCATATAAAGAGTTACTGGTTATTTTTCCTTCTTTAAAAATACCTGTATAAAATTTCATTGCTTCAAAGCCTTTCCCAAATACTTCTTTAGTAAATAATAAACTAGGAATTATTTTTTGTTCATTTGCTTCAAGTGTTCCCAAAAATAACTGCCAAGACATTCCGTACTTATCCTCTACCCAAGTATAATATTCACACCATGGATAACTACCTAATGGAATCATCACTTTGCCACCATCCATAAATGCATTACAAAGTTTTTCAATTTCGACTTTAGTCTCACACTTTACAAAAAATGAAATGGACGCATTTTTTGTAAATAAAGACCCTCCATTTAACAACTTAATAGTAGTGCCTTGAATTTCAAATTTTGTTACAATTTCGTTGTTTGCATGTATTAAAGAATTTTCAAATAAAGAACAATAAAAAGATGTAGCTTCTTTAATATTTCCGTTGAACCACAAACAGGGATATAAATGTTTAGACATATGTTATAATTTAGCTAAATGTAATTTATTATAATTATTATGTTTACCTTGAGATAGATTTAAAACTACTCCAGAGAATTGCTCATTTTGATTTATCATTTTTCTCTCCTGCTATTTTAATTGCACAATATATGGCATAAAGGCCATAAAAAATGATGGCATATTTGCCATTGAAAAGGCGAAGATAATATTACAAATTGCATCATGTCTCACAACAAAGATACTGTGGTAAAGCTAATTGGGGAAAGAGTTAGGAAACTAAGAATAGACAAACATCTTACATTAGAAAATTTGGCATTTCAAGCAGACATGGATTACACACAACTTAGCAGAATTGAATTAGGAAAAATAAACAC
Organism: Sediminibacterium sp.; assembly: GCA_023263235.1. The sequence goes on from JALQXE010000021.1 coordinate 17,846, forward strand.
AAGTCTTTTTCAAATACATAAAATTGCAATTGCTTTAGGTATTAGTAGTAGTGAGATTTTAAACGCTCTTGATAATTAATGTTTAGTATAATTTCTAATATTAAAATACTTGATAACGATTGTGAAAATGCATTAATTGATTTTCCATTTCATGAAAATACCGAAACTTGGTTAAGTGATCACCAGCTTTTATTTAATAGTTGTTCAAATATTACTAAGGAAATAAATATAGACTCTATTCTCAATGAGCATAAAGCACATATAGATAAGTTTGTAGCGATTTATCTAATGCATTGTAAAAAGTAGATACTTACTTTTTATTGTAAATATTTTTATAGAATTTTAATCCACCTTCGTTATCAAAATCTACCAAGGAATACCAAATAATTACTTGAGTAGGTATATTAACCTTTACGTATTGAGGCTTTTTGTATTTCCCAGGATTTTTAAAATCAAAGCTGTCAATTTCTTTAGTATCATCTTGTAATAACCATTTACCTGCGTCTATTGGTTTCTCTAATCTTACGCAACCGTGACTATAAAATCTATTCTCGTTTTTAAAAAGTTTTTTCTCAGGAGAATCATGCAAATAAATAGCAGAAGGGCTATCAAATTCAATTTTCAATAAACCTAGTGAATTGCCCGCTCCTGTTCCTTGTCTAATTGAAAAAGGGAAATTGCTTGAAGAATAAGCACTCGCATCTACCGAACTTAAATCAACTACTTTTCCTGCACCGTCAATTACAGTATAATTATGCTTTGAAAAATAAGCTTGGTCATTTTTGAATTTAGGAATCATCTCATTTCTAATGATGCTTCCAGGAACATGCCAATATGGATTTAATACCACACGCTTTATGAGGGAAGATAAAGTATTGGTTTGTGTCCAAGACTTACCCACCACTACACGCATTGACATGACAAGTTTATTGCTGTCATAGGCTTTAAAAAATGCGGCGGGAATATTCACCAATATAATTCGATTATTTTTTTTAATCACACTTAACCACCTAAACTCATTGGCTGCTTTTTCAAGCAATGCCACTTTATCTTTATTGGCATGGGCAGGGTCAGCATAATAATGTAAGGAATCTAAAATGTTTGCAACCTCTTTGGATTGACCCGTAATATAATTGGTTAAAGCTGTCAAATTATTTTGTTCAGCATATGAATTCACTAAAGATGGAATATCATAAGCATTCATATTAAACTTAGCGCCCTCATATTGTAATTTTGGGACTCTGTTTCCATATGCTAAATCATTAAAGAATTTATACGCTACTTTTTGCATTAATGAATCTGACTGATTATTTGCATTGATTGCTTTTTGAAAATTTTCTTGATAATCCGCTTTGTTTAATGCTAAATTGCTTGCATTGGTTATTAAACTATCCAATTCATGGATTCGATTTGGATAACCAACAAAAAGTGATTTTTGCGTAGTTTCCATTTCTTGGGCATGACCATGCATACTTAATGAAACTAGTAGTAATATTGTAAATAGTATTTTCATGTGTAGATTTAAAGATAAATATTTTATTTTTATTATATATCAATATTCAATATGAATTTTAAAAATATTTGCTTTGTGCTCCTGTGCTTTGTCGCCCAATCACTTAAAGCTCAAGGTATTCCGGCAAAAGGCGGATTTAAAGTAATGCCCTTAGGCGTAAAAGGGGGACTTGATGAAGCAAATTTATCTGCATATATGGTTGCAGCGAGTTCCGATAGTAATTATATATGTTTAGATGCAGGCACCCTTCACGCCGGATTGCAAAAATTAGCGGCACAACATATATTTAATGCAAGTTTGGCCGAAGAAATTCAAAAAAAATACATAAAAGCCTATTTTATTTCACATGGTCATTTGGATCATCTAGCCGGCCTAATTCTTAATTCACCCAACGATATAGCGAAACCTATTTACGCCTTACCCTCTGTGATAGATGTTTTAAGAAATAATTATTTTACTTGGAATAGTTGGGCAAATTTTGCAAGTGAAGGAGATAAACCAGTTTTAAATAAGTATAATTATCAAAGATTAGAAATAAACAAAGAAATTAATATTCCAAATACCAGTTTACACCTAACCGCATTTTCTTTAAGTCATGTAAAGCCCTATGAAAGCAGTGCTTTTTTAGTTCGTAACAATGAAGATTATCTTTTATATCTTGGAGATACAGGTGCCGATACTGTTGAACAATCAGATAAACTAAATACACTATGGAAAGCAATAGCACCATTGGTTTATAACAAAAAGCTAAAAGGTATTTTTATTGAAGTTTCATTTGACAATAGTATACCAGACAAGGCATTGTTTGGGCATTTAACACCTAAATTATTAATGCTTGAATTAAATAAATTAAATACACTGTCCGAAAATAATTTGAAAAATGTTCAAATAGTTGTAACACACATCAAGCCCTGCAATGGTTGTGAACTAAATATTAAAAATGAAATTAAAACAGCGAATCAATTAGGGTTAAATATAACTTATCCTACACAGGGAATACCTATGCACATAAATTAACACTTAGTTGCTCTTTTTATTTAACCAATAATATACAGGAATGCCTGTTGCCATTAAACTCAAACCCCAAAATGCCGCATAGGGCTGATTTATAATTGTACTAATAAAGAGACTTATACAAAATATACAAAAGATTGCTGGTACAAATGGATACCCAATTACTTTATATTTTCTTTCAATTTCGGGATGTTTAATTCTTAAAATAATAACACCCAACGCCGTACTTCCATAAAATAAGAAGGATGCAAATACCAACATATCGGTAAGCTGATCAAAAGTGCCAGAAAATACAAGCATTATAGCCCAAAAAGCTTGTATAAATAATGCCATATCAGGCGTATTGTATTTAGGATGCACCGATGCTGCCTTACTAAAAAACATTTTATCCCTTGCCATAGCATACAAAATCCGCGCCGACATGAGTATGGAACTGTTGGTAGAATTTAAAGTAGTTACAACAATTAAGCTTGCAATTAAAGTCATGCCAATAGCTCCACTTATTTGTCCTGCTACTTCAACTGCTGCGATTTTATTACTGTCAGTACTTAAACCAATAAAAAATTCGATGGGTAATATGTATACAAATAATACATTCAACAACACATAAGAAACAATCACAATAATGGTACCTACCCCTAAAGCCAATGGTAAGTTTCTTTTTGGCTGCTTTACCTCTTCGCCAATATAGGCGATATTGTTCCAACCTTCGTATCCCCAAAATGCGCCCAAACTTGCTACAAATAAGGCTTTTATAAGATCCCATCCTTCAGGAGCTAAGTGATTTGCTATAGTACTGTTATGGGTAATATTTTGATAATTACCTTTTCCTGAAGAAAATCCAAATACAATAAAAACAACTATACCAATTAACATTAAATAGGTAAGTAGGCTGCTTAATTTTTCGGCAAATTGTACGCCTCTGTAGTTTAAGAGTGTTAACAAAATAATTAAAACAGATGCTAGTATTTTAATGGACAAATTTTGAAAAAGTGCTATCCCCAAAAAGGTATCATCATTCCCTGTAATTGGTAAAGGAAATAAACTGTTTAAAGACTGAGCAAAAATATAGGATAGCGCCGAGATCGCTGCTGTTTTAATAACAGTAAAACTTGACCATCCGTAAATGAAAGAAAAAAAACGGCCGTATACTTTTTGAAAATAAAAATATTCTCCGCCAGAATTAGGAAACATACTTACCATCTCCGCAGTTGATAAGGCGCCAGCCAAACTAATAAAACCCGCTAATACCCAACATAAAATAATTAGCCATGGGCTGCCTAGCTCCTGCGCCATAGGCGCAATTTTTTTAAATACCCCCGATCCTATAATTACACTCACCACTAAAAATGTGGCAGCACGTAATCCAATTTTTGGCTTTAGCGATTCGGTTGTACTCATAAATTTATTATATAAATGCTATTTATTTAAGGTATAATTGAAAAGCCAAATCCTGGAGAATGATTAATCTGCATTTCACCGTCAACAATTTTAAAACCACCAGTGACTAAATCTTCCGCCAAATCAAGGCTTCCATCTAAATCAATATATTTAGTATTAGAGCAGGCATAAGCAACGTGTAAAGCGGCCGTAATACTTATGATACTTTCATCATTACATCCCCAAAACAAATCAATAGCAGCATGCTGAGCAATATTGGCAATGCCCAATGCGCCTACAAGACCTCCACATTTCATTAATTTAATATTATAAATTCCAAATGGCTTTTTATTGGAAGCCAATTGCAGCGCTGCTTGTGGATCTTTTAATGACTCATCAGCTGCTAATAACTTTCGTTCAGACCAACTTAAGTTTAACAATTCTTTTTCGCTGCCCACGGGCATGGGTTGTTCAATGAGCTCTAAATCCATTCCTTGGGTAGCAGTAATAAATTGTTGCAAGTGCTGTAAAGTATACCCCTGATTTGCATCTACCCTTATTTTAAAATGTGTTCCAAATGCTTCTTTTAATTTTACAACTCTTTCAATATCCTCTTGAACATCTAATCCAGTTTTTACTTTTAAAATTTTAAATCCTAGTGCTTTATAATCCTTTGCTTCTGCAACTGTTTCTTCTACATTTTTAATCCCAATAGTAACCGAAGTGGGTAATGCTTTTATTTTTTGTCCATAAAATTCAGTGACCGAAATTCCTATTAGTTTTGCAAAAGCATCATGTAAAGCAATGTCAATGGCAGCCTGTGTTCCAGGTAAATGCGGAAAATGATGAATGGTTTCAAAAATAATTTGCTGAAACTGTCTAATGTCCCTACCAACCAAGTTTTGCACAAATGCAGTTTGAAGATTTTTAACAGTTTGTTGAGTAGTTTCTCCCACCACATCCTCGGCAGGACTACCTGAACCATAGCCAATAATTCCATTTTCTAATTCCACTTCAAAAAATGCAAGGCTTACATCCGAAAATGTATTGTAGGCAATTGTGTATGGCTTTGTTAAAGCCATGTTTTTTAAATAAGAGCGTACAGCAGTAATTTTCATATTTATTTTTTTAACCCTTTTAATACGGGTATTAATTTAGCAACTCCTTCTTGGATAGGCAGCAATACGGGTATATTTAATTTTTGTTCATATTGCTTTTGATAATCAAATGCCTCCTGGGTGGTACAATCTTCCGTATTAATTGCCACCGCAATTACTTTGGATCCCAATTTTTCAATGATTTCAATCTCGGATTCTACTGTTGGTATGACTCCCCAATGTTCATCATTATCAAAATATTTTCTTTTTGGAGCAAACAGCAATACAACATGTTTAGCATTACCCGATATAAGCAATTCAATTCCACACGGACCACTTGGATTTCTAAGTGATGATTGTCCCTCTAAAAAAATATAGTCAGCATTGGTTTCTTTCCAGCAACTTACAATTGCATGTTCAAGTTCGCCTGAAACAAAATCATTTAATGTAGAATCAAAAACAAATCCATATTTCCCTCCTTGTAGCCAACCCGTTTGTCCCGTATATATCATTTGACCATTTAAGCCATTGGCTTCACATGCTTGTCTTAGCATTCTGGCCGTAGTTCTTTTACCCATTGCACAATCCATTCCTATAACGGCAATAATAGGGGCGGTCACTTTAAATATTTCTCCCGTCCAAAAATGTAAATCTTCTCTTTGTTTAGGTTTTCGAACATCAATTAATTGAACACCTTTTAATTTTGCCAATGCAACAACTTCCGGCTTTTCATTTAAATACTCATGTAATCCATTTACAATGGACAACCCTGCATCAATTGCTTTAATGACCACCTCCAACATATTGCCAGGCAACTTACCTCCCACAGTTGCTACACCAATTACTAAATAATGTATGTTTTTAAATTGAGCAATTGCAGATTCGAAATTTTCAAAAACTGGAATATTTCTGTGCATACCATCCAGTAATTCACCTGCATCCTTACCTGCTGTATTTATACAGTCTACGATACCAATGATATTAAACCTTTCTGTTCCTCTAATTAAGCCGTGAGCAGTTTTAGCATCTGCTGAAGTAAGTAATCCATTGGTAAGTACAATGGCATTGTTATTCGAATTATTCATTACCTTTTTTGAATTTGTATTTAAAGTGATTGAAATTAAATCATAGAGCGCATAAATTAACGCTTAATAAGTTTTCCTGGTTTTAAACCTGTGGGACTTTGATCCTTATAAATAAGTTGTCCATTTACCCATACCATTTCAATGCCTGTTGAAAGTGCATTACTATTGCCAATCACTGCATGATCTATAACTGTTTCCGGATTCAATAATACTAAATCTGCTTTTTTACCAACTGCAATTACGCCCCTGTCTTTGATACCTAAATATTGAGCGGTTTGTGCAGTCATTTTATGAATTGCATTTTCTAAAGTCAATATTTTCTCTGTTCTAACATACTTTCCCAAAACTCTCGTAAAAGAACCATATCCTCTAGGATGTCCGCCACCATTTCCGTCGGAACAAATTACAGCATAAGGCCATTGTATAAAATTTGAAACATCTGATTCGCTCATCGATTTTGCTGCAATAGCTTCGATACTTCCATTGTATCCAGGGTTCTTTTCTTTAAAGTCAGCCGCAATGGAAACTAAACTCATTAAGGTTTGTGCTTCTGACTCATTTCTTTCTTTTGCAATTGCCGATAAAGTTTTCCCAACATAACTAGGTTGAGGCGCATATTGTACAATATACGATGCGGAAGGATCAAATAATTGAGTAACTGCCAATTGAGCACTCTCCATATTTGTATAGTCTCTCGAAGGGAATAAAACGCGTAAAGTAGAATTCCAAAATGTATAAGGATATACATCTGCTGTAATTTGCACTCCTTCGGTTCTTGCTTTTTCTAATTGTGCAATGATTTTAGCAGCTGTATTCCAATCTGATTTTTTAGCCAATTTTATGTGTGAGATTTGTACCGGCATTTTAGTGATCTTACCAATTTGTATGATCTCGTCTAAAGCATCTGCCATAGTTACATCCTCGCTTCTTATATGACTTATATATCGAGTATTTGCTTTAGCTGCTACTTTTGCAAGTTGCAACACTTCGTCTCTGCTTGAATAAAATGCTTGCTCATATTCAAGGCCTGTTGAAATACCCAACGCACCTTTCGATAATTCGCGCGATAAAATTTCTTTCATTTTATTTACTTCCTCCTGCGTTGCTTGCCTTAATACATTTTTTTCTCCCATTACTTCTTCTCTCAAACTAGAATGACCTGTATAACTTGCAACATTGGCCACTACAGGAATAGTTTGCATATCTTTTTCCAAAGAGTCCATTGGATAACTTTCCCCATCCTGACCAATTACAATGGTAGTTATGCCTTGATTTGAAGTTGATAATCCTGATGGCTTTTTTTGTAAGTCCCCCAAATGATGACTATGGGCGTCAATAAAACCTGGTGCCAATACCAATCCTTTTCCATCAATTACATTGTCCGTTGCTGTTACATTTAAATTGCCGACTTCTACAATGATGTCATTATTTATTTTCACTGATCCCATTTTTCCAGCAACTCCAGTGCCATCAATTATTTTTACATTGGTAATGATGGTGCTAACATTTTTCTCCAACTTGGCTGCTTTTTTTAATTGTGCATCAACATTAATTTGTACAATTAAAGCAATAACCATAAAAAATAAATTTCTTTTCTGCATACTTTAAATTTTACCAAAAACGAATATACAACCCAGCAACAACTATTAAAATGACAACAATCATTGCAATATGGGCATTTGTTAATTTATACCTTGTTGTATCCTCTTGTAATGAATTGGCGTGTACTTGTCCTTTTATATCTATTAAACTTACCAATACCATAATCATACAGGTAAATAAAAACACCCAGCCCATTTGAATTAAATAAGGAATTTCAAATCCACCATGTCCATTAGGAAGTGCTGTATATAATAAAGTTTCATTGCCTAACATGCTTGGTAAGAACTTGTCAAACAAAATAGCGAGTAACAATCCGAGTATAATGCCCGTAATCGCTGCTTTAGAAGTTGTTTTTTTCCAGAAGAAACCTAATAAGAAAACAGGAAAGATGGCTGGTGATATATAGCCTGTGTACTTTTGTATAAACTCAAAACCACCTTTACCGCCAATACCTAATGTATCGTTCCAGTTTATTGCTATTGCAATAATTAAAGAAATTACAATTATGATTCGTCCAGTATACACTGTTTTTGTATCAGACGCCTCTTTGTTTACATATTTTTTATAAATATCTAAAGAATAAATAGTTGAAATACTATTTGCCTTTCCCGCTAAAGATGCAACTATAGCAGCTGTTAAAGCAGCCATGGATAAGCCTTTTAAACCCATTGGTAAGAACCCGATCACAGAAGAATAAGCATTATCTTGAATGAGTTCTCCATTTACAATCATTTGACTTTGCAATTCACCATTATTAAATAAAACATAAGCTGCTATACCCGGAATAACAACAAGCAAGGGCATAAATAATTTTAGAAACGCAGCAAAAAAGATTCCCGATCTTGCGGTATTTAAATCTGCCCCCAATGCTCTTTGTGTAATGTATTGATTACATCCCCAATAATTTAAATTGGCTATCCACATCCCTGCAGCCATCATCGCAAGGCCAGGTAATGATGAGTAATCGTCTATTTGTTTTTGTGAAGCGCCAGCTCCTGGTTTGTCAAATATCATTTTAAAATGATCGGGTGCTACATGGATTAAATGATTTAATCCCGCGATTGCATTTTTACCAAAACCAAATTTTTCGCCTACTACTGTTAACGCAATATAGGATGTAATTAAACCACCTACCGTTAATACCAGTACCTGAATCACATCGGTGTATCCTATAACTTTCATACCACCGAGTGTAATAATTAATGCGAATAAGGCTAAGCCAATCATAATTAAATGAAAATGCGCGCCTCCTGTAAGATTATTAATAGCAATAGATCCTAAATATAAAATAGAAGTTAAGTTTACAAAAATGTATAAGAATAACCAAAAAATGGCCATCATCATTGCTACCGTTTCATTATACCTTGTTTTTAAAAACTGCGGCATCGTGTATATTTTGTTTTTTAAATATACCGGCATAAAAAATATACCTACTACCACAAGTGAAATAGCAGCCAACCATTCATAAGCTGAAATGGCTAATCCCAACCTAAACCCATTCCCACTCATGCCAATAAACTGCTCTGCCGAAATGTTAGATGCAATTAAAGACGCTCCAATGGCCCACCAGGTTAACTGACCTTCTGCTAAAAAAAAGTCGGTGGTATTAACTGTAGCTACTTGCTTACGTTTATAAATCCAAAAACCATAACTAGCTATAATAATAAAATACAATACAAATACGAGATAGTCATAAGATTGAAGTCCTTGTGGCATATTACTTTTGTTTAGTCCCTAAATTTAAGGTTTATATGCTATAAATAAAGGCAAAAATTTGAAATCTAATCTGTATTTTCATTGGGAAATTTTAAACTATGAATAGTCATTTCAAAATTTTTGTACAAAAAATAATTTCCCCCATTCGTTTTGGATTTTTTTTGGCAACAAAATTACCAGCTGCATTCTTTGTTGGTCTTAAACTTAAAAGTATTAACGAACAAGCATGCACCATTTTGGTTAAGCATAGTTGGTTTAGCAAAAATCCGTTTAAATCAGTATACTTTGCAGCAGAAGCTATGGCTGCCGAAATGAGCACTGGCTTACTTGCATTTGGTCATATATATAATAGATATCCTAAAGTAAGCATGTTGGTAATAAAAATGGAGGCCGAGTATTTAAAAAAGGGAACAGGTAAATTATGTTTTACGTGTAACGACGGAACAAAGGTAGAAGAAGCCATTAATCGAGCCATTGAAACAGATGAAGGGCAAACACTTGTTTGTAAATCTGAAGGAAAGAATGAAAATGGTGAAATTGTTGCCAATTTCCATTTTACCTGGAGTTTTAAAGCAAAAAAAATAATTTCAGAAATATAAAAAGAGGGGCGTTTTAAAAACGCTCCTCTTTTTTAAAGATACTTTTTAATATTTACTTAAAAAGTTTTGCTCCCGTTGGGTTGGAAAGCATATCGGAAAGAATAATAACGTTGTTTTGTTAATTTCTCTAAATCTGATGCAGTTGCAGGCAATGTTGTACCTCCTTTATAGTATGATGTAATTTCTACTTTTGCATACTTGCCAGACGCTGTTCTTATCACCAATACTCTTCCTGCTAAGGGAGTAATTAAATTATTTAAACCATCATAGGTATACCAACCTTTTCCACTACCTGTTGTGATAGCATAAGAAGTGGGTGCGTTATCTGTTTTAAATACCGAATCTGTAGGAATTGTTTTTAAATTATCGAACAATCCGGTAAACACAAATGCTCCGCCTTGGCCTTTCCCACTGGTTCCTCCATTGGTAATGATACGTGTTGCCATAAATGCAATATCCCATTTAGTAGTTGCACTATCCGCAGCCGGAACAACAGTATTTTTTTCTAAACTATAATAAGTATACACACCGTTGGTGATGGGAGCGCCTTGTGCACTTAAACCTACTACAGTGTCTGCAGGTATATCCTTAACACTTACTGCCGAAATAGGCAACACTTGAGTAGTATCAGATTTTGAACAAGAAAGGATGGCAACTGTTAAACTAATAAATAACACTAATTTTTGTACTTGATTTTTCATGGGGATTTATTTTTTAAATATTTGATATTTGATAGTTGCAAAAAAAGTTCTACCAGGCAGATTAGGCAAATTCAATGGATCATTGTAGTTGGTTATATTGTCACAACCTATTTGTAACGAAAATCCGCTTTGATACGTTTTACCAATAGAAGTATGCAATGAAATATAGCCACTTGCAAATTCATCGCCTTTATCAAAAACCTCATTGCCATTGGTATTGTTAACAGCCCATTTGCTTCGGTATAACATTCTAATGTTTGCAAAAAAGCCATTATGATTGTTATAATTTAGTTTTATTTGAGCTTTATGTGTATTGTTATTTGGCAAGCCTACATAATCATTTAGTGATAAAAGCCTGCTATACCCATTAGCATCTCTTGTATAAACTTTATTTGCCTTAATTAAATTTATTTGATCCTTATCACCTGTTTCTAAATACTGATAAGCCGCAGTGATATTGAAGTTTGTATTTAACTTTTGTTTTAGCTCCAACTCAACACCTTGTGTAAATGCACTCCCAATATTCAAATAACTAAATAGTTGTGCACCGGTTACATAGGAACCTACTTGCTGCACCTGAATTAAATTTCGAATGTCATTGCGAAATAATTGAACGCTCAAATAACTGTTCAAACTTGGCTCGTATTCCCATGAAAGGTGCACTCCTGTTGAGAATTCTGGCTTTAAGGTTTTTAATTGATAATAACTATCATATAAATTTCCAATCTGACCCAAACGCATTAATTGACTAATTACTTTTTGTGCTTGCGCAGTTCCAAACACACTATAACCACCTGCCGCTGCATTGGTAAAGTCTAAATACAATTGTCTAAAATCAGGTGCCTTAAATCCTTGTCCAATACTTATTTTAATTTTTTGCTTTTGGTTAAGCCTATACAATGCAGAGAATTTTGGACTAAAAGCAGAAGCAAATGTTTCATTTTTGTCAAAACGGAGACCGCCAATTAGTATTAATTTTTCTGATGGCGTCCACTCCATCTGCGTAAATCCATATTGAATGGTATTTGTCTTTCTAATTTTTTCACTATCATATCTGCTACTTTTTACACCTTCCCATACAGCGCCAGCGCCAAAAATTAAGTTCAATTGCTTTGTTGCACTCCAATCGGTTTGATTTTCCACACGCTTAAACACATGATTTAATAAATCATAATAAGGCGCTCCAGTAACTGTAACTAAATCCTGTTTGGCATTGTATTCCGTGAAGTAACTTCTAAAACTGGTTTTAAAATTATTTGAGAATCGATGGTTTACACTAACACTCGCATTTTTATCTGTATTGTTTTCCTTACCAATTGAGTTTATCGTAGTCCCTCCATTGCTTACCGAAATATCATTGGTAATTTTTTCATTGGTAAATCTAATTCCAAAAGCAATATTGGTATTGTTGCCAATATTATATTTTAACTGTTGATTAAAAGAATATCTATCAATTGGTGTAGTAACGCGGCTATTGCTATTAGGTCGAATACTATAACCATTGGTGCTAAAATAATTGTAGAAACCTTGGTAAAAAATAGATTTTTCAGCATAAGCATTATTTACTCCTGCATCTATTGTTTCATAAGTACCGTATCGTAATGATGCTTGTAATGGAATATTAGCAACAGTTTCGGTGATGATATTAATTACACCAGCCATGGCTTCGCTTCCATATAAACTCGAGGAAGGACCCTTGACAATTTCAATTTTTTTAATGTTCCCTAGAGCAATTCGATTTAAATCTAAAACACCTGCAGTCCTTCCTACTAATGGCTCTCCATTAATTAAGATGATGGTATAGTCCGGATTAAGCCCCTGCAATTGCACCCCTGCGCCAAAGCCACTTGTCATATTTAAACCAGGTTGCTCTTTTAAAATATCGGTAAGCCTCAATGCACCTACTTGTTGAATTTGTTTAGCATTCACAATATTTACAGGCACGGTAACATTGCCTAATTTTCGCTCTGCTCTGTTGGCTGTTACCACAACACTGTCACCTTGCATTTGCAGGGTATCATTTTGTAGTTTTACCTGTGAAAATAAAAAAGTTGGTAAAAACAGTATAAGTAAAAGCAGTTTTTTCATGCTGCCGCAAAGGTGGCAGTAAATAAAAAATGTTTACCCAATTAAGGCTAATTATTACTAGAACAACTGTAATAATTTTACAGTTCTATGACAATGGAAAATTATTGTTTAATTTTTTTCTAAAATTCGCTTGATTGTATTTAACTCAGAAGGAGTAATAAAATATTCAAAGAATCTCTTATCTTCTTCTTTTCGGGAACTGCCTATTACGGGTTTATTGGATTGCGTAATAAACTCATATTTTTCGTTAATGGCTTTCATTACATCACTTCTTACTTTTTTTTGTAAGCCAATATTTTTATCCTTGATGCCCAATACATGGTTTATTTGGTTAATCTCCACATAGTCTTGTTTTTGGGTGGTAGATATTAATAAATTCAATAGAGCCAATTCCGTAGCAGTAAAAGCTTGGTTAACAGTTTTACTTTTTAATATTTTTAATTGTTCAAATTCAAGCTTTCTATTTACAACTCTTGTAAACATCCAATAAGAAAAAATAACAACAGTCACAAGGCCTAGTATTATAAACAATGCATTATATAGTAAATTGCTAGACCCCCAAATACTAGTTCTTAATAAGTCAAAGTCATTAAGTGTGAAAGGAATAGAAATGAAAGCTTGAGTTGTTTGATCAAAACTATAAATCTTATCACCTAAAATAAACATATTTTCAGCAGAAGCACGACGAATTAAAAACTGATTCAAATTAGCATTCTTGGATTTATAAATTTTGTTATGAACAATATCAAAAAGATACGTTTCTTCATTAGCCAAATGTAAATAGCCATTGGCGTATTCAATAAATTCTTCTACTGCATTATCGTTTTGAATAATTTTAATGACATCCTTTTCCAGCTCTCCTAATTTTACCCATTTTTGATTTTCAATATCTAAATAATAACTGGTGTAATTTAGTACCCCTTTTAAGTTTTCTGGACCTGCAAGTCCAGCATTCACTATTTTTTCAAAAGGCAGATACATTCTTCCCTCTTTTGCCGACACCCAAATATAGGAGTTCGCTATAACTTCTTTGTTTAATGGAATTACATCCCATTCTCGATCCTGTTTATTAAATTTTCTTAATATTCCATTATTTTTCCAAAAACCATATCCACCGTAACTAAAAATATTGTCTTTATAAATGAAGTTTTTGCAGTTGATATTGTAGTTTATATTAACGGTTTTGTCCAACCTTTTATAAATAATGCTATCGGGGCTTTGGCTTATAAGCTTGTACAAAAAGCCAGTTTGCATAATAAAAATATATACATCATCCCCTTGTTTTAATAAATGCTGTCCATTGACATCAATAACCCCATCTTTTACTGGAATTTGTTTGGTTGCTTCAGATAAAATAATATTGGCATTAAGCTGTTTAAAGGATAGTATTTGGTTTATAAATGGTGTTTTGGGGACAATATAAACCGAATCTGGCCCTTGCGCAATAGCATAAAGGCTTGTAAGTAAGGAGAATAACATCAAAATAAGTAGTTGGGGGCTAATTTTATATTTCATTGATTTTCAATAATTTAATAGGTAAATAACTTGTATTTAGCAATCATTAATATATTGAAGATAAGAAATTACCTATTTCATTGCGCGATTGGTAACTCAATTTGCTGTATTAAATTGAGGTATAATGAATATTTGCTCAGCTTTTGGGGGAAAGCTAAAGGATTTGATAAAGGGAGGCTTCATTGCCTCCCTTTTTGTGTCTATTTGTTAACAATTTGGTAATCTAGCAAAAACCCAATTTAAGGCCTAAAAACGGAAATTTACGCAATTCAAAAAATATAAAAAATTAGTTATGGGCTTAAATTCTATCATGAAGATTTTCTTACCAAAAGACAGGGTATTTTTTCAATTATTTGAAGACGTAGCAGATCATGTTTATCAAATGGGAGGAAAATTAAAAGAAATGGTGAACGAGCCCGATGCCGATATTAGAGCGAATATTCTTGCTCAAATTGAGAACTTAGAACATAAGAACGACGACTTAACACATAATATTTTTACCGAACTAGGAAGAAATTTTATTACCCCTTTTGATAGAGAGGACGTTCACTATTTAGCCACTTCTTTGGACGATATTGCAGATTATATTTATGCATCTGCTAAAAAAATAAATTTTTATAAAGTAAACCCAAATGATACTGGCATACACAAGTTAGCTGAACTCATTTTACAAGGAACCGCAGAAACTAAGAAAGCGGTAATGGGACTTCGTAATATGAAAAATGTGAAGGAAATGACCGAGGCAATGATTAAGGTAAACAGTATCGAAAATCAGGCCGACGATGTATTTGATATGAGTATTGAAAAATTATTTGAACAAGAAAACGATTTTAAAGAAGTAATTAAGAAAAGAGAAATTTATCAAGTACTAGAAATTGCAACTGATAAAATTGAAGATGTTTCCAATGTGATTGAATCAATTATTATCAAGTACGCTTAATTATCTGAACGATGACTTTACTTATTATAATCATAGCGCTTGCGCTTATTTTTGACTATATCAACGGGTTTCACGATTCTGCCAATTCTATTGCTACAGTAGTGTCTACAAAAGTGCTTACACCCATGCAAGCAGTGCTATGGGCGGCATTTTTTAACGTATTGGCATTTTGGATTTTCAAAGATCATGCAGTTGCAAATTCAATTAGCAAAACAGTTTATAAAGATTTTATTACCCTTCCAGTGATTTTTTCGGGATTGTTGGCGGCCATATTTTGGAACTTACTTACCTGGTGGTATGGCATCCCCTCTTCATCATCTCATACCCTAATTGGAGGATTTGCAGGTGCAGCCATTGCTCACGCGCTTACAACAAAAGGGATTGGATATTCTTGGGCAAAAATCGTGGACGCTGAAACTATTATTAAAACAATATTATTTATTTTTTTAGCGCCTATAATTGGTATTGTAATATCTGTATTTATTACACTCGTAACCATTATGCGTAATATTTGGTGGCGCATTGCAATCATATCATTAGCTACTTTCGCTACCATATTAATGTTTGACCATTTTGAAGCCAGTAAAATTCAAGAGAACGTTCAAAAGTTTTATAGTATCGATAAGTACAGTAAGGAAATTTCGACCATAGAGGCTGAGCTTAAAACAAAAAAAGAAGACTCGGTATTGTTAAAAAAATTAGCACTCAATAAAGAAAAATTGGAGAAGGCGAACAATTACTACAATCAAGTACTTCCTTATTTATTACAATATGACAAAACAGGTGGCGCCTATATTGCGAAGGTTGCCCAGGACAGTGGTTGGTTAAAAAACGTAGCCATAAGTAAACTTAAAGACGCCGCGCGTAATGCAAACGATTTTTTGGTGATGGAAGCTAAGGCACCGTCTGATAAAAACATTAAGGCTGAATATGAAATTGCAAAAGAAAAAACCGAAGGATACAAAGAGCCTTTAAAATTATATTATGCGAATCAAATTAGTATAGACTCGGCGATTATTGCAATGAATTTAATTTATCCTATTCAACCAAAAAATATTGAAAAGGTAAAAGCAAAAATTGAAAAATTTAATATAGAAAAATCATTCGAAAGTGAGGTTTCAAAAGCAGATAATGCAATCGTTGAATATGGAATAATTGGTGCCGCCATTTTATTTGTGCTCATCTATTTATATGTTGAAAAAGTGAGAACGCCTTCGGCATACACCATGGCTAACATGTTTAAAAAATTGCAGTTATTTAGTTCAGCTGCATTTAGTATAGGGCACGGTGGTAATGATGCTCAAAAAGTAATGGGTATTATTGGGGCTGCGTTAATTGCACATGGATCCATTCAGGATTTTGGACAATTACCAAGTTGGGTACCTGCAGCTTGTTATATAGCTATTGGATTAGGTACGATGAGTGGGGGATGGAAAATAGTAAAAACAATGGGCACTAAAATTACCAAGGTAACTCCTTTAGAAGGTGTTGCAGCTGAAACAGCTGGCGCTTTTACTTTATTCTTTACTGGCCAAATGGGTATTCCTGTTTCAACCACACACACCATTACAGGTTCAATCATTGGAGTGGGCGTAACAAAACGTATTAGCGCTGTTAGGTGGGGGGTAACAACAAACCTATTATGGGCTTGGATTTTAACAATTCCTGTTAGTGCTATTTTAGCTGCATTAACCTATTTTATTGTAAGTTTTATACTGAAGTAATTTGTTTACTAAAGCAAAAAATAAAATTAAATCCCTCTACCATTGAGGGATTTTTTATACATGTTCGTTAGTTAAATTGAACAAATTTCTTGGGTTACCTTTTTAAAAAAGGCGTATTAATAGTATATTCTAAAAAGCAAGATTATGATTGAAAAAAAATATTTTAAAACTAAGGATTACGTAAAAGTTAAATTCACTTTATCTGCAGATGCTAAAAAAGTGGAAATTTTAGGCTTAAACAATGAATGGAAAAAAGGCCTTTCAATGACAAAGAAAAAAGAAGGCATTTTTGCGGCTGAAGTAAATTTACCAAAAGCGTCTAGTCACGAATTTAAATATTTCTTAGATAAAAAAACATGGTTGAACGATAATGAGGCAGATGGCGTAATCGCAAATGTATTTGGAACTACAAATAGCGTAGTTACTATTTAAAATTTATTGCGTATAAACATAAAGGCTCTTTGATATAAGTCAAAGGGCCTTTATGTTTTACAAATGGCGCGCACTAATCAAAAGCTATAGGAATTATTTTAGTTTGTCTTCCGTCGATATATGAAAACTGCTTTCCATTATAACAACCATTTTGTTCTAACGCAACTCTCACTGGACTTTCCCAATCACTTAAACGATGTATTGCATTTAACTCAATAGAGTAACAAGTATTGGGATTCATTTTATAATCACCAGATCCTGGAACACCGTTTTGCATATCCCACATGCCAATGGTAGGACCTGCAGCATGTCCATGCATGCCAATAGGATGGGTATATATACTAGGAGTAATTCCTTTAGCTTTTGCAGCTGATAATGCACTTGCTAAAATTTCATTCCCAGTTTTGCCAGTTCCAAAATTACTGGTTAAAATATCTTGTAACAGATTGGTTTGTTCAAAAGCTCGAACCAAATTTTCAGGAACAGATTTTTCATTAGGCATAAGCACATAGGCTTGTTCTTGAACATCAGAATTTAGTCTTAAATAAGAAATACCAAAATCAACATGTAAGAAATCGCCTCTGTGAATTATTGGGTCGGTATTTTTTGCATTTCTTCTTTGAATTTCAACTGAAGGATGAAACCAAGTACTCAACCCCAAATCACTTAATTTTTGTCTAAACCACCATTCCAAATCGGTGGTTGAAGTTTGATCAACTTTAATTACTTTATTACTAAACCCTTCTTTTATAATATCATGTGTGATTTTCAATAAAGTGGGATAGTATTCCATTTCTTTTTCAGTTCTGGTTTCCAACCATGCCACAGACAATGGCTGTGCAGAAATCACTTTAGCTTGTTGCTCCTTACTTAAACAATCCATAAACTCAACATATTCGGTATGATCCAAACCATCGGCATGTCCAAAATCAGAGGACATGTTTAATGCAATTTTAGTGGGTTGCTTTTCTTGTAATAACCCTGCCAGTGCTGCCCATTGGTTAGGCGTTTTAGCAACATCCCATGCCGCTTGTATTTCTTTACCAACCGCGTATCTTGCTATTGCATACTTTTCTAATTTGCCCGTTTTAACATTATTATAAAAAACTAAAATGGTGCGCCTTCTTGCCGAAAGCCATTCGGCT
Source organism: Sediminibacterium sp. (assembly GCA_023263235.1). The sequence goes on from JALQXE010000021.1 coordinate 36,397, forward strand.
GGCAACATGGTTTTTACAATTGGGTCTTCATTGTACTCTCTTGTAATTAATACCCAACAGTCAATATTATGTTTACTCATTAAATTGGGTAGTAAATTATTTAAACGATCGGCAAGTAATTCATTAATAATACTTGCTTGTTCTCTAACTGTTTTTACTTGTGCTGTAGCGGAAGACAAAAAACCAAACAATAATAGAATGCCCAAAACTCTTTTCATAATTGGTATTTTATAGTTCATGAAGGTTAAACTAAATTAAGCACTATTTTTACAATAATGAAGATTTGCCACCTACTATTATTTATTTCTTGTTTATGCCTACATGTTAAAGGAAATGCTCAGGATGCTGGCAACAATCAATTGGACAGCGTTGTAGTATCTGCTAATAAATTAAGTCAAAAACGAAAAGAAGCCCCTATCGCAATTTCCATTATAAATGACAATACGTTAAAAAAAGAAAACGCAACTAGAATTGATTTTTTACTGAATAAGGTAAGTGGGGTCTACATGCCTAGTATTGGCAATGAACAACACATGATGTCTATTCGTCAACCTATTTCTTTAAAAGGACTTTATTTATATCTCGAAGACGGTATGCCCATTAGAACAAGTGGACTATTTAGTAACAATGCATTAATTGAAATTAATAATGCATTTACAAATCGTGTCGAAATAATTAAAGGTCCTGCTTCGGCATTATACGGAGCTGAAGCTATTGGCGGTGTGGTAAACTTTTTTACAAAAAAAGTGTCTGATAAAAATGAAATAGAACTACTAAGCCAAATCAATAGCTTGGGATATAAAAAAATAGATGCAAGTATTGGTTTGCCAAAAAAGAACGGAGGGTGGTTTTTAAATACCCATTGGGGCGGTCAGTATAAGGGACCCATTGATTATAGTGATTATTCAAAAAAGGCAATTAGCATTCGTCACGATTTTTCAATAAACGAAAGATGGAAGGGCTATCAAACCCTTCAATACATTGATTACTTTGCGCAAATGACAGGTTCGGTAGACAGCATTCATTTTGCTGATAAAAATTTTAATTCCTTGCAAACCTTTACTTATCGTGGTTTAAATGCATTACGTTTAAGACAAAATTTTGTATATCAATGGAGCGAAAAAAATGAGACCGTATTTAATATTTTGTATAGGAATAACCGAATGGATCAAAATCCAACTTATGCAATTGGCAGTACAAGTAATCCTATTAAGTTTAAGGGGCAAACCAATAGCAATATATTTAATTCAATAGTTTTTGATTTTCAGCATATATTATCAATGCCTTTACTGCATAGCAAACTCATTATAGGAGGAAGTATTGATAATACGAATCAAGCATTAAAAGCCAAGTATATTGATATTGTAAAGGATACCAATTTAGGGAAGTATATTGCTTTTACATATCCTATTAAGGACTCACTGCTCACTCATTACCAAACAGATATTCAAAACGCAGCGCTTTATTTAAATATGATTTCTAATTTGGGCCAATATCTAAATATGAATGTTTCTATGCGCTACGACGTATTTGAATATATTTTTAAAAACCAAATGAGCACAGGCACACCTAGTAGTAAAAATAATTTTAATCAGTTCACACCTAAAATTGGAATTACTTATAATAAGCGTCATTGGGGAGGATACCTTAATTATAGTAAGGGTTTTGTGCCTCCGCAAATAACGGAAATATACAATGCTATTAAAGTACCTTATTTATTACCGCAGTATTTTAACAATATTGAGTCAGGGTTTTGGTACAGCAATCATAAATGGTATACAGAATTTAGTATTTATCAAATGAATGGGGAAAACGAAATTGTTTCGGTTCGACAACCCGACGGTATTAATCTAAATCAAAATACAGGAAGTACCCAGCATATTGGTATTGAATATCAAATAAAATATAAAGTAAACAAAGAATTGGCATTAATAGGTTCCGGCACAAATGCAGAACATAAATACATTACAACACTCATTAAAGGCGTAAATGTTAGTGGGAATCAAATGAATGCAGCACCAAGGTTTTGGGCAACATTAACTGCAGAATGGAAGCCAATTCATACACTATTCATCATGGCTGATTGGCAACATCAATCTAAGTATTTTATGGATGAAACCAATTCAACTAAATACCCAGGCTTTGATTTGTTGAATTTGAAAATAAATTTAGTGCATAAAAAAATCACCTATTGGCTTCATATTTTAAATGCAACCAATACTTATTATTCAACCATGGCCACCAAAAATTTTAGTATAAAAGGAAATGCTGCGTACTCCTATTATATTGGGGAGCCACGCAGCATTGCAATAGGTTTAAAATGGTCTCTTGTAAAAAACCCTAACCTTTTTTAGTTATTGTTCACTCTAATTCTCATTCCACCCATTCCACCACCTCTTTGCATATCTTCCATTAATTTTTTCATTGCGTCTTGGAATTGAGCTCTATTCATTTTATCACCTTTAGTGGGTTCTACCAATTCTTTCTTTGGATATTTTGAAGTCACTTCGGTAGCAGTGGTTACATTCGAACCATTGTCCACATCTACTTCTAAAATAGCACCAGGTAATCCCATATAATTATCAGGACCTACGGATGCAACAATGTCCTCTGTATACCAAACTGTAACTTCGGTCTCCTTGGGTGTAATTGCAGTATTAGATCGGTTGGTCGTGTCATTATTGTTACGGCCCATTCCTCTTGCGCCACCACCGCCGCCAATTCTTATGTTTTGAGCGGTAATCATGGTAGTTGCTTTTTTACAAACATGCTTTGCAATGGTTTTAGTTTCTTCTGAAAGTTTCCACTTTAACGGTTTTAAAGAATCTACAACTAAGAATGTTTTTTCAAACATAGGTCTTGACTCATATTGCATTTGTGTGGCAATATTAGTATAGGTTGTAGTTTCAGGCATTCGGAATGCAAAACGCATACCGCCTCTTTCTCCTCCACCTCCACCACTATTGGCAAATGGATCGGGCGCTTCATCCTCAGGTACGGAACGAAATAAACTAGCCTGATCATTAAATAATAATTCAAATTCAGAAGTTCTAAATTCTGGAATTCTAGTTCTCATTTCAGGATCGGTAATCATTTTCCACATATTAATTTTACGCTCGTATACAATTTTACCCTCCTTCATTTGTGCATTCGCAGTTGCAAAGGCAAAAAAGCCAACCAACAAGGAAATGGTTATTTTTTTCATACTATTATACTTTTTATATTTTTTAAAGTTAAGTTGTTTTATAGTTCAATGTATAAGAATTACATTCTTATGGTCATTCTTCGACCTCCGCCAGTACCTCCAGCCAAACCTGACTTTTGAAGACTATATGTAAATCCAATTAGGAAATACTGATTAATTACATTGTAGGATTGGTCTACGATTTGGTTAGCAGATACATTTCTTGATACACCCACATTCTTATTTAAAATATCAAATGCGCTAATTTTCAATTCCGCTCTCTTATTTTTCATAAAATATTTTGAAATGCTAGCGTTCCAAATAGGCACAGCAGTGTTAAATCCAGGTGCACGACCTTCATTAATCGTATAATTTAATGACTGATTCAATACAAGATTAAAAGGTAAGTATCCAATTACATCAGCATTGTATACTCTTGTAACATAATTGGTGTTTAATGCTTTGTTAATGGCATTATTTGTGTTGTTGTAATTATGTCTTGCAACTAAATTAATATCAATCACTTCGTCTAAGCTAAATGTGTAATTAATGCTTGGTGCAAAAGATTTAATAATAATCGTATTTAAAACTCCATTTGCATAATTCACATTATTATTATAACCGGCATTCAAACCAAAGTTGATTCTTGAATACAATTTTTTAACACCAAATCCGTAGTTCACACTACCATTCACCCTATATATACCATTTACGTTTACTGGCTTTGACAAGGTTTGTCTAGTTGGCAAAATACTATCATAATTTACAATGGAATTATTTGCAAACTGTGCATTTAATAAGGCAAAGAAATTTCGTTGAGACAATATTTTAGTAGAGAAGAATCTTAAGTTTAAATTATGATTATACGTTCTCTTTAAATTTGGATTACCAATGGTTTGGTTATTAATATTACTTTGATCTAATACAGGCTGTAACTGTGTTAATGAAGGTTGGTTCGTAGAGGTACGATAATTAAAATTCAAGTTTTGCGTTTGTGAGAAATTATATTGGAACATTGCAGACGGCAAGATGTCTTTAAATTCTTGCTTTATTTTTGTATTAGCGCTTGTATTAAATCCGTTCAACATGGCATCCTGTAGTGAAAAGCCTGTTGAAAAATTATATTTCTTTTGATTTAATCTATAGTTCATTCCACCGCCGGCATATGTATACTCTGAATTAAACTCATTGGTTAGCCTTGTATTTAATAAATCATATTGCCCGTTAGCAGCATTTTTATCAAAAACTCTCTTGCTAGTGTTGCTATTATTTTGATTTAGAAAAGCGTTGAATTCTAATAAAGATCTTTTTGAGATTGGCTCCGTATACACAACATTAGCAGAATAAGATTCGGTATGCCCTTTTCTTTTGTTTTGCTGATCTAAAATGGAGTCCTTAGTTAAAACCCCTTTCGTATAAAAAAGCTGATCAGTAAACTGACTACCATTGGACAATGATTCATTATATCCTTGTGTAATGGTAGAGGAAATAGTACGCCCTTTTTTCTCAAACTTTTTTCTCAACAATAAGGTATTATTGAAATTTGTTGCATCTGAAACACTTGATGATTTTGTGGCGGTTCCGTTGGTTGGGGTGCCATCAGGTAGCGTAGTGTTTGTAGTAGACTCGCTATTAGAAGTATTATGTTGTTGAGAAAAACTAGGTGTGTATTTATAAGAGAAGGTTTCAGAAACTTTATTGTCAATAGTAGCATTGAATCTTTGTTGTTGATTTCTACTATTTGAAACCGAGTTACTAGTTCTATTAAAATTATTTCCAGGTATTAAATTCTGCGTATAGGAATTGCTTGTATTATATCTGCTCACATCACTACCATTGGCGTTGGTATTAAAATCCATTTTTTTGTCATTCAATACATTGGAATAATTTCCTCCTAATGAATAAGTGTCTGCAACGCCTCTAGCATTGGCATCGGTACCATCGCCTCCCGAAAAATTAATGGTAACGCCTCCGCCACCTCTTCCTCCGCCACCACCAGAAAAATTAGCAATATCACCGTTGTTAAAATTTTGCTTGTTTACATTATTGGCCGTTCCAATAAATGAATATTGTTCATCATTATTGATTCTGTTTACATTGCCTTGTCCATCAAAACGCCCAGGGGTTCCAAATGCAGAACCAATTTTCCCAAACGTAGATTGCTTTCGATCTTTCTTTGTTTTAATATTAATAGCCGTTTCTTCATTTCCATCATCTATGCCAGTGAACATGGCCTGATCGGACTTTCGATCATACACTTGTATTTTATCCACTGCGTCGGCTGGTAAATTCTTAGTGGCCATTTTAGGATCGCCTGTAAAAAATTCTTTTCCATTCACATAAACCTTAGTTACAGATTTACCATTCACCGTAATCCCACCCGCTTTATCTACTTCAATACCCGGCATTTTCTTTAACATATCTTCAACCACTGCATTGGGAACAGTTTTAAAGTTTTCAGAATTAAATTCAATAGAGTCACCGTTTATAACCACCGGTGGTCGACGAGCCGTTACAGTCACTTCCGATAACTTACTAGCATCCATCATGTAAATATTGCCTAAGGACAAAGTAGGTGTTGCCCCTACTTTAATGCCTAACCATAAAGGTGCATATCCAACATAAGAAACAGATAGTAAGTACTTACCGGCTGCAATGTTTTTAAATCTAAAAAAGCCGTCTTCATCGGCTCTTGTAAAGTTTAATAAGGAAGAATCCGTAGCATTGGCTATAGAAACCGTTGCAGCAGTGAGTGTTTTTTTAGAAACGCTATCCATAATTGTACCCTCTATAGTTACGTTTTGTGCTTGCGCATCATTAGCAATCCATAAACTGGCCATGAAAAGCAGTAGAAAACTGAATTTTTTAATCATAGGGGTAAAATTACGACCGTATTCGTAAATCCCGAAAAAACAGGCCAAAATAGAGGCATTTTTACACCAAATATTGGATGAATGGATAAACGGTAACTTAATAGGTTGAAATGTTCGGCACATATTGCAGGTTTTACTAACTTTCATTAAAATAATAATGTTATGAGAATTGCATGTTTGACCCTTTTATTATGCCTGGGTTTAATGCAGGCAAATGCCCAGTCTGCGCAAATTGCTAAAAAAGACAGTACTGTTTTTTCCAGCTTTAAAGGGCTTCCTTTAAAACCAACGAGAGCCGTTCCTTTAAAAACAAACGAAGGCACTTGGACGTCGGTGAATATTAGTCCCGATGGAAAAACCATTGTATTTGATTTAATGGGTGATATTTATACACTCCCAATTGAAGGAGGTAATGCCACCCCCATCACAAAAGGCTTACCCTATGACAACCATCCAAGCTTTAGTCCCGATGGAAAAAGAATTTTATTTATCTCTGATCGAAGTGGTGCCGAAAATTTATGGTACATAGATTTAGAGAAAAAAGATACTATAGCATTAACCGATGACAATAACCAAAACTTTCCAGGTGCTGTTTATACACCCGATGGAAATTATATTGTGTATACAAAAGGACGAAGAAATACAAAATTGTATTTAATGCATAAAAATGGTGGTGCGGGTACACAATTAATTGCAATGCCACTAACCTTAAAAACAATTGATCCAGCGGTAAGTGCCGATGGACGATATATTTATTATTCTGCAAGAACTAGTGCGTGGAATTACAACGCCATGTTGCCACAATATAATATTGGCATTTATGATAGAGAAAAGGGAACAACAAGAACAATTGCTTCTAGATATGGATCGGCTTTCACACCAGTATTATCTAAAGATGGTAAATGGTTAGTATATGGTTCAAGATTTGAGGATAAAACAGGTTTAGTAAAAAGAAATTTAGCAACAGGTGAAGAAAGCTGGTTAGCCTATCCCGTGCAACGAGATGATCAAGAATCTATTGCAGTATTAGGTGTTTTACCCGCTATGACTTTTACCCCTGATAGTAAATTCTTATTAACTTCCTATGGAGGAAAAATTCATAAAATAAATATTGAAAACGCAGCACAGGAAGAAATTGCCTACAATGTTAATGCAACTATTGAAATGGGTGCCGAAGTATTATTTAAATATCCTGTCTCTGATACCCTTGCTACCAAAGCAACACAAATAAGAGATGCAGTTCCTTCGCCAGATGGAAAAAAATTAGCATTCACTGTTTTGAATCGTTTGTATGTAATGGATTATCCAAATGGAACACCAAAAAGATTAACAAAAAATAATTTTACCGAAGCGCAACCAGCTTGGCATCCAAATGGTAAAACAATTTATTTTTCATCATGGAATATTAAAGGAGGAAACATTCATAGTATTGATTTAATTACGAATAAAGAAACAATTATTACCAAACAGGCTGCCTTGTATCAAGGTATCGCAGTTGACCCTGCAGGAAAAAGATTAGTGTTTAACCGAACTTCTGCTCAAAAGTTTTTAGACTCAAAAGATCCTACTTATAATGATGATGAAGATGAATTGTGTTGGTTGGATTTAGCAAACGGAGAAATTCGTGTTATTGATAAAGCAAACGGAAGATCTAATGCACATTTTGTAAAAAATGATAATAGAATTTATTTAAACAATAACGGCAAGCTTTTATCTATCCAATGGGATGGTGGGGACGAAAAAGAAATTGTAAAAATTACGGGCATCACTACATTTGGAAGTGTAGCTAGCCGAAACGGAAAACCAGTTGGTGATCCATGCATGGTACCACAAGTTTTGGCAGAAGACGATGATGCTGCTAAAGAAAATAATCCGCCGTCTAACGCTGCGAGTATTTTAATGTCGCCGGCAGGTAGTGCAGCTATTGCTCAAGTAAATAATAATATTTATTTCGTTACCATACCTCAAACAGGTAAACTGGTTGAAATATCTGTAGCAGAAGCAAAGAACGCTGCATTCCCAAGTAAATTGTTAACGGAAATGGGAGGTGAATTTCCTAACTGGGAATCCAATGGAAAAATAATTCACTGGAGTTTAGGCGCAGCACACTTCACTTATGATATTGATAAAAGTTATGCTTTTGATGATAGCTTAGCAGCTGCAAAAAAAGCCGAGGACTTGGCTGCTTCATTGGCAAAAAATGATACCACTAAAAAAGATACTGCTAACAAAGAAAACCTTGCCAAGAAAAATGATAAAAAAGAAACTCCTAAATTTAAAGCAACTGAAAATTGGGTGACTGTTTATTATGATAAGGACATTCCTAGCGGTGCAGTATTATTAAAAAATGCGCGCATTATAACCATGAATGGTGATGAGGTAATTGAGGGTGGTGATGTTTATATCGTGAACAACAGAATTAAAGCCATAGGAAAATCTGGTACCTTACAAACTGCCACAAATACACAAACAGTGGACGTTTCAGGCAAAACAATTATTCCTGGTTTTGTTGACACGCATGCGCATATGTGGCCAAGCTGGGGTATTCATAAAAATCAAGCTTGGGTGTACGCTGCTAATTTAGCATATGGTGTGACTACAACACGTGACCCACAAACTGCTACTACCGATGTATTAACTTATGGCGACATGGTTGAAGCAGGTAATATGGTAGGGCCAAGAATTTATTCAACAGGACCGGGTGTGGGGTATTGGTCATATAATTTAAAAGACTCTGCTCAAGCTGAATCGGTATTATCACAATATTCTAAATACTTTAATACGAAGTATATTAAAATGTATTTAGTAGGCAATAGAAAACAAAGACAATGGGTAATACAAGCAGCACAACATCAAAAGCTAATGCCTACTACCGAAGGTGGCTTAGACTTTAAATTAAACATGACCAATTTATTAGACGGCTATCCTGGTCACGAGCATTCGATACCTATTTATCCATTGTACAAAGATGTGATTAATACCATTGCAGTTTCTAAAATGACGGTAACACCAACCTTATTGGTTTCTTATGGTGGGCCATGGGCTGAGAATTATTATTATGAAAATGAGAACCCATATAGTAATCAAAAAATGCAGTTCTTTACGCCTTATGAAGAATTAGCATCTAAGTCACGACGCAGAGCTACTTGGTTCCTGCCTGAAGAACATGTTTTCCAAAAGCATGCTGCCGGAATGAAAGACTTAGTAGAGGCGGGTGGCTTAGCGGGTATTGGAAGTCATGGTCAATTACAAGGATTAGGTTATCATTGGGAACTATGGTCAATGCAAAGTGGTGGTATGCGCAATATTGACGCGTTAAAAACGGCTACCATTTTAGGAGCTACAGGACTTGGTTTAGATAAGGATTTGGGAAGTATTGAAACTGGGAAGCTAGCCGATTTAATTATTTTAGATAAAAATCCTTTGGAAAACATCCGCAATACCAATAGCATTAAATACGTAATGAAAAATGGGCGCTTATACAATGGTGATAATTTAAATGAAACCATTACAGGTACGCGTCAATTAGATCGCTCTGAATGGTTGGAAACAAAACCAGTAAGAAACACAAATGTTAAAGATTAATTTGTAAGTTTAATATCTAAACGATTGCATATGAAAAATTCAAGAAGATCCTTTTTAAAAAATAGCGCCATGGCTTTAGTAGGGGCTGGCTTCTTACCTAAGGTAATTGGAGCAACTCCATTAGCACCTGCTAAAAAAGTATCGTTGATTGGGATTCAGTTATACTCTGTTAGAACCGACATGTACAAGCAACCCTTAGAAACCCTAAAAGCCTTAGCCAATATGGGTTATAAGTATGTTGAACATGCCAATTATGTAAACCGAAAATTTTATGGCTATACAGCTGTTGAGTTTAAAAAAGTTTTAAACGATTTAGGTTTATCCATGCCAAGTGGTCACACCGTAATGAACGCCGGTCATTGGGATAAATCAAAAAATGATTTTACTGACGCTTGGAAATATACGGTTGACGATGCTGCCACTTTAGAACAAGAATACGTAATTAGCCCCTGGATGGATGAAAAATTACGTCGCAGCTATGATGGTTTAATGTTACAATTGGATGTTTTCAATAAATCGGGGGAATTGTGTAAAAAACAAGGCATGAAATTTGGATACCACAACCACGATTTTGAATTCACTGAAAAAATTAACGGAACACCTATTTATGATTTAATCATTAACAACACCGATCCAGCCTTAGTAATTCAACAATTAGATTTTGGGAATATGTATGGAAGTGGTGGACGCGCGAAAGAGTGGATAGATAAATACCATGGCCGCTTCCCTTCTTTACACGTTAAGGATGAAATTAAATCCGCTGGGAAAGGTGAAATGAATGATGGATATGATAGTACTACCATGGGCAATGGAGAAGTAGACCCTAAAGGTTTATGCCAATTAGCTCAAAAAGTTGGTGGCGCTCATCACTTTATCATTGAACAAGAATCATATCAGGATAAGACTCCATTAGAATGTGCTAAAATCAATTTAGACATTATTAAAACATGGGGTTTGGTTTAAAAGAATAAGTATTCCGCATTTAAATTGCGATTCTTATAAAAAGCACAATCTTAATGGTTGTGCTTTTTTATTTTACTTAACTTTAAGAATACATTTAAATAGATTTTATGAAATATTGTCTGCACTTATTTATCACAGTAACAAGTACACTTATCCTAAATATTGTCAATGCGCAGTCTACAAAAATTAAAGCGCATGATGCAGCCGATTATAATGAAAAAGCTAGATGGGAGCAGCATGTTGCTCAAACTAACATCATAAGAGACGAATGGGGTATTCCACATATTTATGGCAAGACCGACGCTGATGCAGTTTTTGGTTTAATGTATGCTCAATGCGAAGAACACTTTGAACAAATTGAAAAAAACTATTTAGAAATGTTGGGGCGCACGGCTGCAGTTGAAAGTAAATGGGCAGGACAAAATGCAGGTGATGTTTATGCCGACTTAATGATGAAACTAATTCAGGATAGTACGGAAGCCATAAGAGACTTTAACAACAGCCCAGATTGGTTTAAAAAATTATTGGTTGCACATGCCGATGGAATAAATTACTATTTATACAAACACCCAGAAGTACATCCTAAAGTAATAGCAAAGTATAAGCCATGGTATCATTTAATGTGGACGGATGGAAGTGTTTCTCCTACACGCTATGGTGGAATTAAGCGAAAAGATGTTTATGATTTTTATAAAACTCAGGAAAGTGCACTTAATAATATTACGAATAATACATTATTAAAAGAAAATATTAAATCGGAAACTGCTTGGGTATCCCAAGATGATTATGCGGTAGAAGAAAAAACTTTAAAAGGATCTAATGGATTCGCTATTGCACCAAAACATAGTAAAAACGGTAGTGCATTGTTATACATAAATCCACATGTACCCTTTTATTTTAGATCAGAAATGCATATGGTAAGTGAAGAAGGGCTCAATGTTTATGGCGCAGTAACTTGGGGGCAAATGTTCATATATCAAGGATTTAATGAACATGCTGGATGGATGCATACCAGCAGCTATGCCGATGTAGCTGATGTTTATTTAGAAACTGTGAAACAAGAAAATGGGAAATGGTTTTATTTGTATGAAAATAAATGGTTGCCCATAATAGAAAGGGAAATTTCCATTGAAGAGCCTTTAATCGTTAACAACAATCTTGATGCCAAACAAAAACTACACATTTTCAAAACATATGAAACGCATCATGGTCCAATTATGGGAAGCCGGGATGGAAAATGGTTAAGCCTAAGTGAAAATAACAGATCATTAAATGCATTATTAGAATGTTGGTCAAGAACAAAAGCAAATAATTTAAAAGAATACGAAAATGCGTTAAGCCTTTTAGCCAACAACAGCAATAACACTGTATATGCCGACGCAGATGGTAATATTGCATATTGGCACGGCAATTTCATGCCAAAAAGAAACAACCAATTTGATTTCACAAAGCCAGTGGATGGAAGCACAAGTGCTACTGCCTGGCTTGGAGTGCATCCATTAAATGAAATTGTACAAAGTATTAATCCTGTGAACGGTTGGTTACAAAATTGTAACGCGACTCCATTTACAGTAGCAGGAAAAAATAGTCCCAACTCCAATAGCTTCCCTGCTTATATGGCACCGGATGGCGAAAATCCAAGAGGTTTAAATGCTGTGAGATTACTTGAAAAAATAGATAAGCTTAGTTTAGACGATCTTATTGAATTGGGGTACAATAAACACTTAGCCGCTTTTGATATATTATTGCCTCCATTTATTGACTACACTAAAACAGTTACATTAACACCAGATCAAAAAAAAGCAGTTCAATATTTATCGAATTGGAACCACGAGGCCGATACGAATTCTATAGCACAAACCATTGCAGTAGAATGGGCTACTAAACTTATGAGTGCGATACCACCTGCCGAAACCGAGGAAGCCGCTACACAATCTATTGTTAGATTTAATAAAATGATTTCGGAAGTAAGCAATGAAAAGAAATTGGCTTTTTTAGATTCTGCCTTAATGCGCATAAAAATAAATTATAGTCCATTGCCATATACGCAAGCAAGCTGGGAAATTCCTTGGGGACAAATTAATAGATACCAACGTGCATATACGAATACTGAGTTCCCATTTTCGGATAATAGACCCAGCCTAGCTGTTGCACAAACCTCTTCAAAATTTGGTCAATTACCTGCTTTTGAAAGTAATAATAGAATGGTTGGTGTACGAAAAAGATATGGATTTTCGGGCAATAGCTTTATTGCTGCTGTGAGTTTTGGAAAAAGACTAGAGGCAAAAACAATTATCACTGGTGGGCAAAGTTTTGATCCCAACAACGAACATTTTACCGATCAAGCGGAGGGTTATATACAGGGAAAATTTAAAACCATTCATTTTTATAAAGAAGATGTTTTAGCACATAAAGTAAAATCATATAAGCCTGGGTTGGAAAGATAGTGGTCATAAAGCTTTGAAGTAAAAGCTATTTTTACCAAGCCGGCTACATTTTTTACATCAAATAATTGCATCATTTTGGTACGATGTCCTTCTATTGTTCTTTTGCTATGTCCCAATTCAAATGCAATAAGTTTGCTAGGGGCTTCTTGACAAATTCTAATCAATATATATTTGTCATATAAACTTAGTTCATTCGCTTTTTCAATCATTTGACCATCATCGGTTTTGTGCATCATTGCAGAAATTTTATTCGCAATATCATTACTAAAATATACCTTTTCTTTTCTTGCCATTTCTAAACCCTTAAGCCATTCTTCTTTTGTAACATTTCTGGAAACAATCACCGAAAAACCATAATCAATTAAATCAGGTAAAATGGTTTCATCCTGCTCATTCAATACTATCATAACTGGCATTTTTTTCTTTAACAAAATCTGTAATTCTTGATTTTGATGATGTGATATTTTAAACATGGCACTCTCAATAACCAAAACCCATGGTGTTGATTGTAGCATAACTTCGTTTAACATACTAAACTCGTTGATGATATTGGCCTGTAAATACGATGGATGATGGTGTATTAACATGGCACTTCCAAGGGCATACACAGGTTGTTGATCACAGATAATAACTTGACTTTGCATAGTTTGATATTTATACCTAAAACAAATTAAAAAATGCTAAAAAATTGATATACAAGCACTAAGACGTACAATAGGTGGCAAAAATAAGGGCCATTTACCTGTTCAACTTTACGCTAAGCAGTGGTTTGATTGTATAAATTCATAGCCCTTTTTATAGTGATTAAATAATGCCCTAAATAACTTGTCAATGTTATATCTTTTAATAACTTCAAACAATCAATCACTAAACCATTAAGCAGCGCGTTGACAGCACTAAGTAAATTATTTTATCCATTTGTCCCTCTTGGACATTTAAAGGTTTGGGTGTTAGCGCCAGCATTGAATAATCCTGATCCGAATTTGGCCTATTATTATGACTTTAGTCAAAGTATTGAAGAATATACGCGCGTATTTACCGATTTAGCCCTGCCTTGGCAATGGCAACCTATAACTCTAGATAATTTCGAAGTAATTATTCAAGAAATTGCGAATGAGAGGCAATCGGGAAAATTCTTTCCAGTAGTACTTAACTTATGTGATGGGGATGAAATGAATGGTGCGCCCGGCATTTCAGTAATTAGTGCTTTAAATAAAAAGCAATTGGTATATACAGGTGCTGACGAATATTTTTATGATATTACAACGTCAAAAATTCCAATGAAAAGAGCTTTTGATGATGCTTTAATACCCACACCTAAATGGGAAGCGATTTTAGATGAAAAAATTGTTCCCGAAAAATTATTTGAAAATTTAAACGCACCTATTATTGTTAAGCCAGCTGTATCAGGAGGAAGTTTGGGAGTGGGTGTAAAAAATGTGGTGGAAACAAATGTTGAATTAATAACGCAAGTAAATAAAATGTTTGAAGGCTACAGAGGCTGGGACTTAGCATCACAGGGCATTGTAGCCGAATCCTTTATTGATGGGCCTGAATATACCATTATGATAGTTGGAAGTCATACTCAACCTGAATATGCAAAAATTTATCCACCAGTAGAACGTGTTTTTCATGCATCCTTACCAGCAAAAGAAAAATTTTTATCGTTCGATAGGCTTTGGGAAATTTATGAAGAAGAAGCACCCATGCCAAAGGAAGAGAACTTTTATGAATACGCAGTAAGTTCAGACACTACACAAATGGCAATTCAAAAAGTTGCATGGGATGCTTATGTTGCAGTAGGTGGTACGGGATATACGAGAGTTGATGTTCGTGTTGACAAAAACACTGGAACACCATATGTACTAGAAGTGAATGCGCAATGCGGAATTAGTGAAGATGAAAATTTCACTTCTATAGGCGCCATATTGCGCTATGCAAATCAAAGTTTCACAGAATTGATTATTCATATTATTAATGATGCTTTCGCAAGAAGAAAAAAAATAAATTAATATGCGCCCCCTCCCCATTCTTGGACAAGCAGGAAGTTTTAAAGATTTAAAAATTTGTGTTTTACAACCCGATTACTCAACCTCGGGAGTAGATTACCAATATTATGATCCAAAACGTGACTTGTCTAAAATAATGCCGGAAGCGATTATTGATCACATTTTCTTAAATAAATTAACTACTTATCAGCAATTAAAGCAGTTAAAGGAAAGAACCTACGATATATATATAAACCTCTGTGAAGGTTATTTGGAGTGGAAAGTGCCTTCCATTGATGTTATTACTAGTTTGGATTTATTAGAGCTTCCTTATACTGGACCCAGTGCTAATTTATATGACCCCGCAAAAACCATTATGAAATATTTGGCTTTTTGCGAAGACGTAAAAACTCCTGCACATATTTTAATTGAAACGGAAGAAGATTTTCATCAACTTCCAGGTAATTTACAATTTCCTTTATTTGTAAAACCTGCTAAAGCTGGTGATAGTTTGGGAGTAGATGACGCGAGTAAAGCAAACAATGTGCAAGAATTAAATATAAAAGTCAAAAATATATTAGCAGAATTTGGTTCCGTATTGGTGGAAGAATATATAGAAGGTAGAGAGTTTACTGTTTTAGTGTGTGCCAATCCCGATGGAAAAACTTGTACACGATTTACTCCTGTAGAATATATATTTCCCGAAGGTTTTGCCTTTAAAACCTATGCATTAAAAACTTCCGAATTGCACCCCAATGCAAATGTGCCAGTAACCAATCAGGTACTCGCAAAAAAATTACAAGATATTGCCGAACAAATTTTTATGTCTTTTAATGGGGTGGGTTATGGAAGAATGGATTTTAGAATGAACGATAAAGGAGAAATCTTTTTTTTAGAAATTAATTTTACATGCTCTGTTTTTTACGCTGAAGGTTATGAAGGTTCGGCCGATTATATATTACAATATGATGGTGCAGGCCAACGCGGATTTTTAGAACGCATCATTATTGAGGGAATGGCGAGGTTTTATCGTAAGCAAAAAAAATATACCATCAAAGGCAATGCCATTGCAGGTTATGGAATGTATGCAAAATTTGATTTGCCTAAGGGAACACTACTTTTTAAAGGAGAAGAAAAAGCCCAACGTATTGTTACCAAAAAATATGTAGACGATCATTGGGACGAGCGAGAAAAAAATTATTTTAGAAGATACGCCTATCCAATAGGGAATGATGTATATATTTTATGGGCATCAGAACCCGAGGAGTGGTCACCGCAAAATCATCATTGTGACGCGAATTGTGGATATGAAGGTTTAAATGTGTATACAAACAGAGACATAAAAAAAGGTGAAGAGCTTACATTGGACTATGCACAATTTTTAGATCATACCATGGAGCCATTTCATTGTGCCTGTGGATATGAAAAATGTAGGGGTATCATAAAAGGACTTAAAAAGTAAAAAAGCTTCACTGAAATTTTATTATATTCAATTATTAATTTAATACCATGATGAAAAAAATAATTGCAAGCCTATTTTTTTGTGCTTGCATTACCCAAGTAGTAAAGGCGCAAGCTAAATATAAAAACTATCAAGATAGTATTACAGCTGAGGCTGAAAAATTAGAAATTTGGACAAACGTACCAGAAGTGAGTGCTGGAAAATATATAAATGATGCTCCATCCGATGCAATTGTACTATACGATGGTAAAAGTTTTTCTGCTTTTCATGGACGTGATGGTAAACCTGTTGGATGGAAAATTGATCCGGATGGTGCTTTAACAGATGTTAAAGGAGCAGGGGATCTAATCACCAACGAATCCTTTGGGGACTGTCAATTGCACGTTGAATTTAGAACGCCTGCCATTGTGAAAGGTGCGGGCCAATCAAGAGGGAATAGCGGCATCTACTTAATGGGTTTATATGAAATTCAGGTACTAGATTCATATAAAAACCCAACCTACTCAAATGGACAGGCTGCAGCAGTATACAAACAGCATATCCCTTTAGTGAATGCAAGCCGCCCTCCAGGACAGTGGCAGGCTTATGATATTATTTTTAAAGCCCCTGTATTTAAAGAAGATGGCAGCTTAGAAAAACCAGCCACAGTTACCGTTTTACATAATGGCGTTTTGGTACAAAATAATGTGACCATTAAAGGTCCAACTGACTGGGTTATGAAACCTGTTTATAAAAAACACGCTCCAAAATTGCCGCTGTTTTTTCAGGATCATGGCGATGATGGCAATCCAATTAGTTATCAAAATATTTGGATAAGACCTTTATAAAAGAATTAAATTTTACTGGATGGGTAAAATGCATGCACATGAATTTATTGCGCCTTTCTCTCTTTTTTGGTGGGAGTGTATTTTATCGGTTGCATTTATAATATTCGCTCTCGTTCTTATTCCTCTGTATTGGAAAAATTTGAAACGTCGTAATTACGATTTATTTATTGCAGGTATTTTATTATTGAATAATATTACCGAACATTGGTATAATTATTCTATTGGCTATTGGAATTTACAACAAAATTTACCTGTACATCTTTGTAGTATTACTAATATTTTATGTATTGTCTTGCTCATAAACTATAAACAATGGATCGCTGAACTCGTTTATTATTGGGGCTTAGCGGGTGGAATTCAATCCTTGTTAACACCCGAATTTACGATAGGAATGGGTGGTTATAATTTTTATAGCTACTTTATAAATCACGGAGGTTTAATTTTAGTAGTAGCCTACATGATTGTACATTTTGAATTTGTACCAAGACCTAAATCCTGGTTATGGACATTGGGGTATACACAACTATTAGCAATTGGAGTAGGCATTGTAAATTACTTTGTGCATGCCAATTATATGTACCTATCAAAAAAGCCTCAGGTTAAAAATCCTTTTCTCATTGGAGAATGGCCTTATTATATTATTATTTTAGAAGCAGTAGCGCTCTTACATTTTTTTGTATTTTATCTGCCATTTTACTGGAGTAACAAAAAAAAGAATGCATTGGCTTTCACAAAAAATGCATAACTGCTCTATAATTCTTCGATTCTTTTTGCCTTGTCGTCAATTACTAAATCAAAATTAGGTTTTGTGGGTCCTCCATTGGGACAATAGCCTGTTATAAGATCATGGAATTTACAGCCCCATTTATTCAATTGAGACAATGTCAATTCCTTTAAATCTCTTTTAGAGCTTTCGCCCCTTCCTGTCCAATAGGTGATATGCCAACCTTCATCATAGAGCTTATTAATTTTAGCAATATTGTCAAAATTAGGCTCAGCTAGTTCATAAACGCGCTTATCCGAATAAAAACAAATGGTTTCATCAATATCAATTAAAGCTTTTTTTGAACCAAACCTTTTGGACTCTATCATTGTTATGTTGTTTATATAATAATACTTGCAAATTTAGATATTATCTATAAATTACCATCCTCAATTTTAAAACCAAATGAAGCTATCATTTTTAAAAACTTTCACATTAATTACTGCTTTCATAATTTGTGTGTTTTCTAGCTATGCACAACTAAATAATAAACCGAATATTGATGTAAGCAAAATCAATATTGTAAGAGATTCCTTTGGTGTACCGCATATATTTGCCCCTACCGATCCAGAAGTTGCTTATGGATTAGCATGGGCGCATGCTGAAGACGATTTTACTACGATTCAAACCTTAATGTTAACCGGCAAGGGAAAACTTGCCACTTATTTAGGTAAAAAAGGAGCACCTGTAGATTTTGTGGTGGGATTGCTAAATACTAAAGCTACCGTTCAAGCACAGATTAATCAAATGGATCCTAAATTTTTACAACTCGTGAATGGCTATTTAATGGGATTAGAAGCATATGCAACTGCTCATCCAAAAGAAGTGCTAAACAAACATGTATTTCCCATTACTATTGAAGAATATTTATCTGCAACCGTTTTTTCAGTAGCCGTATTTTGTGGAGTTGATAAAACTTTACCTAAAATTTTAAATGGTAGCATTCCTCAATTAGCAGGATTTACTGGAGAAGGAAGCAACACGTTTGCCATTCATGCTAATAAATCTACTTCAGGTGAAAATATGTTAGTGATTAACGCACATCAACCTATTGAAGGTGCCACTGCATTTTATGAGGCACATTTACAAAGCGAAGAAGGTTGGAATATTTTAGGGGGCTTATTTCCAGGAGCACCTTTAATTTTTCATGGCGTTACCCCTAATTTAGCTTGGGCACATACTGTTAATTTCCAGGATAAGATTGATGTATTTCAACTGCAAACAGATAAAGCACACCCAGGTGAATATAAAGTTGATGACAATTGGTTGAAACTTGAGAAAAGAAAAATAAAATTAAAAATTAAGGGAGTACCCGTACCAATTTTTAAAACGGTTTACAATTCCATTTATGGGCCAACAGTAGCAACACCTACTGGACAATACTTTTCAATGCGTTTGCCATCCTTGATGGACGCAGGTGCGCTTCAACAGTGGTATGCGATGAACCGAGCTACTAATTTTACAGGATTTAAAAAAGCACTAGAGCAAAATCATTTGCCTATGTTTAACATCATGTATGCCGATAATAAGGATACCATATTTTATATTTCAAATGGTAAAATGCCTTATCGAAATCCAGATACGAGTTATCATTGGAATAGTACGGTTCCAGGTAATACAATGGCAACTTTATGGACAAAATTTAAGCCGCTCAATGAATTACCGCAACAAATGAACCCAGCAAGTGGGTATTTATTTAATACCAACCATTCTCCATTTTTAGCAACTGATACAAAAGAAAATTTAGATCCCAAAAAATTTGATGTAAATGATGGATATGAAACTTATCATAATAATAGAAGTCAACGCGCCAAGGATTTAATTGATCCTTTACAAAAAATTAGCTATGCCGACATTAAGCGAATTAAGTTTGACAGAAGTTTACCCGCAAAAATTTTATTCCCATATGGATTTACTGCAGATAGTATATTTTTAGTTGATGAAAATAAATATCCTACCCTAGCACCCATTATTTCTGCTTTAAAAAATTGGGACCATGCTGCAGTTGCAGAAAGTAAAGGGGCGGCAATTTATAATATTGCCTATTATATAGTTCCACAAGTAATGGAAGGGCGAAAAAATGATAAGCTTACATTGCAAGAAGCTGTGATTGTATATGAAAAAATAGATGAATACCTTAAGAAGAATTTTGGTACCACCAATATCGTATTAGGTGATTTACAAAAATTAGTTCGTGGAGATGAAAGTTGGCCGCAAGGTGGCATGCCCGATGTATTAGCTGCAGTGATGAGTGAACCATACAAAAATGGAACACGCAAAATGAATAGTGGAGACGCTTATATAAATATTGTAAGCTTCCCAAAAGACGGAAGCCTACCACATATTGAGTCCATTAACACATTTGGAGCAAGTATGCATAAAGAAAGTCCTCATTTTGCTGACCAACGTGCCATGTATCAAGCACAAATTTTAAAACCAATGACGCTAGATAAAAACCTGGTATTTAAAAACGCAGAAAAAATTTACCATCCCAATTAACAAAAATAAAATTAAAAGATATGAATAGTTACAGCCTCGCTGTAACTATTTTTTTATCCAACACCGCTTTAGTGTCAAACAAAATAGATTGAGTATTACTTTTTAATTTAGCATAATCCAAGGATGTAAAAAAAGTATGTGCCACAGTAACAACAATGGCATCGTAGGTTTCAAGATCTGTGATTAACTGAATACCATGTTTTTCAAATACTTCAGCTGCATTAGCAAAGGGATCAAAAACAGACACTTCCATAAATTTGTTTTTTAAGAAGTGTACTATTTCAAAAACTTTTGAATTGCGAATATCAGGACAATTTTCTTTAAACGTTACACCCAATAACAAAACCTTTGATCCTTTCACTGGCTTATCTATTTTTTCAAATAAGCGTATTAATTTTTCACCAATAAAATTACTCATGGCATCATTTACTTTTCTGCCCGATAAAATCACTTGTGGTGAATGTCCAAGTTGTGTTGCTTTATAGGCTAAATAATAAGGATCAACGCCAATGCAATGCCCGCCAACTAAGCCTGGCTTAAAAGGTAAAAAATTCCATTTGGTAGCAGCTGCATCTAAAACTTCCTGTGTATCAATCCCCATTTTGTCAAATATTAAAGCCAGCTCATTCACAAATGAAATATTAATATCACGTTGGGCATTTTCAATAGACTTAGATGCCTCTGCAATTTTTATACTCGATACAGGATATGTACCAGCTTGAATAATACTTGCATACAATGCATTTACTTTATGGGCAGCTTCGGGTGTAGAACCAGCAGTAACTTTTTTAATTTTAATAAGGGTATTTACTTTGTCGCCAGGGTTAATTCTTTCAGGAGAATATCCTACAAAAAAATCTTCGTTATAAAGTAAACCACTCGTGCTTGCTAAAACCGGCACACAGTCCTCTTCGGTACAACCCGGATAAACGGTGCTTTCATAAATGACAAGATCTCCTTTTTTCAGTACTGACCCTATCATTTTGCTGGCATTCAATAAAGCAGTTAAGTCGGGTAATTTATGCGCATCAACAGGAGTAGGTACAGTGACTATATAAATAGTACAATTTTGTATAGAATTAATGGTTGCACTAAAAGTTAAATGAACAGCTTCCTTTATTTCAATACTACTGCATTGCAAGGTATCATCCTCTCCATTCAATAAGCTATTAACTCTATTTGCATTGATATCAAATCCAATGACAGGATATTTTTTCCCCAACTCAACAGCAAGTGGAAGACCCACATATCCTAAACCAATAATGGCAATGGGACCGTTGATATGGATTGAAGCACTCATAGTGCTCAAAGTTAATGGACTCCTTAATGATGTCCATAATTTTTTTCACCTGCTTCAATTTTAACGGAAAGCCTATTTTGTTCAGGAGGTAAAGGGCAGGTAGCAAAAGCAGTAAAAGCGCATGGAGGATTATAGGCGTTGTTAAAATCTATAATGGTATTACCAGCTGCATCAGGCTTTGGAATGTCAATAAATCGCCCAGCACCATAGGTGGTTTTACCTGATGTTTGATCGGCGAAAACAATAAACAAATTAGGACCAGTTTCGTCTAAAACATCTAATGAATATTTTACGCCACTGATTTCAAAAATTAATGTTCCAGCATTTTTTGAAGGTACTGTTTGACCAAGAACATTGGTAATCATTAAAAAGTCCTGCCTCGGCTGAATTAATTTGGCCTGAATCCGCCATTTAGATTGAACAGGAAAACGCTCAATCCCTTTAAAGCTTTGTAAAGTTTTAGCATTTAAATTCCTAAATCGAATGCCCACTTTATCTTCTCTTTTAATCACCACCCAACTAAACTGTTCCCAATCCATTATCGCTTCCTTACCATTGAGGTCAAATACTTTATAAGATTTAGACAATTCAACCGGGATTTTATCAATTAATATCGCGTTGGTTTTTCCATTTTCCCAAATCACTGAATCACCTTCATATATAAAATTGCCAAGCAAGGCAGGGAAAGACATATTATCATAATGACAGTCTGCATCTTGTGCACTTCCAAAACTATTTTTTCCCTTATGCAGCCAAAACAATCCCTCTAAATTTAACCAACCATCAGGCTGTTTTAATGCTACAATACGTTTTTGATGCCATTGTTCTATTGAATTAAGGTAATCCAACTCCTGCGCATGTACATTGTTAAGGAAAGCAATTGCAAAAATTATATAAACAATCTTTTTCATAATTAAACATTCAAATTATAGTCGAAATGCAAAACTACATAAATAATTAATGTCTACCAAAATGGTAGATTATATTATATATCAAAGTACTTGAAAATTTTATTGTTTTGTCGTTATGCATCATTGGATAATCGTATCTTAGAACTAGGGAATTGAAAAATAAAAAATTACAGATGAAAATTAAAATTGCTTTACTCTTTTTTGCAATGCTTAGTTTAATGACAGGTTTTTCTCAAGGAAAAATATTAACTAAGCAGGTTATTAAAAGCACAATTTTAAATAGAGATGTGCACTTTACTATTTATCTACCTGAAGGATACGAGACCCATCAAAGAACTTACCCCGTAACCTATTTATTACATGGATACGGTGATAGTGATGACGGTTGGATTCAGTTTGGTGAAATAAATCGTTTAGCGGATGCTGCTATAAAGGAAGGGAAAATTGCACCTATGCTTATTGTTACCCCCGACGGTTTTAAAAGTTTTTATATGAATGCTGCCGACGGTTCCATGAATTATGAAGATTTTTTTATTAAAGAACTTATACCTCATATAGAAAAAACATTTAAGGCTAAAACGGACAAAAGATTTAGAGGCATTGCAGGGCTTTCCATGGGCGGTTACGGAAGTTTATTGTATGCTTTAAAATATCCCAATATGTTTTCGGCCGCTGCTCCATTGAGCGCTGCTATATGGACCAACGAAGATTATGAAAATATGAAAGAGGGTATGTACAATACTTATTTTGGTTCAAGTATAGGGAAAAATTTAAAGGGCAAAGAAAGGCTTACTCCTAATTGGCATGCTAATAGTATATTTAGCATAATTGATAAAAAAACTACCGATGAATTATCGGCCGTTAAATATTGGATTGATTGTGGAGATGATGATTTCTTAACTGTTGGTAACGCACAATTGCATATTGCACTTACGAATAAAAATGTGGCACATGAATTTAGAATGAAAGATGGTATTCACAGTTGGACTTATTGGAGAAATGGTGTAATTGATGCATTATCATTTATTAGTGATAATTTTAGAGCAAAGTAAATTATGGATAAAAATATTCAAGTTTTTATTACGGGTGGCACTTTTGATAAAGAATATAATGAGCTAAATGGTAGCCTTTATTTTAAAGAAACGCATTTATACGAAATGCTTGATTTAGGCAGAAGCCGCCTTGACTTATCTATTCAAACCTTAATGATGAAGGATAGTCTGGATTTTGTAGATGCAGACCGCGCCGCTATTGCTGCCGCTATTAATAATACAGCAAGCCATAAAATATTAATTACACATGGAACAGATACCATGACCATGACTGCCGATTATTTAAAGGAACACTGCAAGGGTAAAACAATTGTGCTTACAGGCGCTATGGTTCCATATAAATTTGGAAGTAGCGATGGACTATTTAATTTAGGAAGTGCTCTAGCATTTGTACAGGTCCTCCCAGCTGGTATATTTATTGTAATGAATGGAAAAGTATTTGAAGCAGGTAAAGTGAAAAAAAATACAGATAAAGGAGAATTTGAAAGTACCATTTAAAACAATAAACATGCAAAAAATAGTACTCATTATTTTAAGTATAATTTTTATGGATGTAAGTTTTGCTCAAAGCAATACTAAAATAATTGCACATCGTGGTGCATGGAAAGAATTTAACTTACCTGAGAATTCAATAGCTTCCCTACAAAAAGCAATTGAACTTAATTGCTATGGGAGCGAATTTGATGTAAGGCGAACTTTAGATGGTGTACTTGTGGTTTGTCATGATCCTACATATTACGGTGATACCATTGAACTAAAAACCTACCAACAATTAAATGAAAGGAAATTAAGCAATGGCGAGGACTTGCCAACCTTACTTGACTACTTTAAAAAAGGGACTGAAGGGAAAAAAGACACTTACTTAATTTGTGAAATTAAGCAAGGCATTACCAACCCTGTACTCGATAAACTAGCAACAGAAGCTACTATGCAAATGGTAAAGGACTTGGGCATTGCTCATAAAGTGATATTTATAAGTTTCCGTTATCAAATATTAGAGTGGATAAAAGCAATTGACCAAAATGCGATTGTACTGTATTTAGAAAATGATAAAACATTAAATAACATAAGTACAGCTAAATTTAATGGCATTAATTATCACTTTGACAATTATTTAAAAAATAACAAGATTAGTGTAGAAGCAAATGAAAAAGGACTTTTAATAGGTAGCTGGACAGTGAATGATCCAACTGTATTAACAAATTTAATAGCTCAAAAAGTAGAATTTATTACTACCAATTATCCCAATCAATTTTTAGGACTTATTGGTAGATAATACTTATTTATATCTAGTATCTATTAGGTAGTGTATTTTCCATTCCCCATTTAATTTTACCAACTGAAAAGAGTTCACACCATTATGTGAATACTTGTCCTTATAATAAAATTCATAGGGCGTCCATGCAATCGCCAAGTCCTTATTGGCTCTTACCGTTTCAAAAACAATACGCTCATCTAATGCACCAGCAGGTTGCTTCCCAATGCTATTGAAAAAATCTTGCACTTTTTCATCTTTTACCAATGTCTCGCCTTGTTTAGATATGACTGTTTGAAAAACGGTAGTTGGACTAAAACAAGTTTTTAAAAGTAAGGTGTCGCTATTTTTCATGGCAGTAAACATATTTTGAATCACTTGTTTTACTGCAACTATATCTGCGTCATTTACATTTGTAGTTTGCGCCTGTAAGGCATTTGCAGAAAAAATTAAACCTATTGCAATTGAAAAATATTTTTTATACATAAAAGTTTTTTAATTTTTTTTAAGAATTCACATTGAATTCGTATTTTGATAACAATTTATAACACTTTTATCAAAACTATATCATGAAAACAACGAAAATTATTTATTGGGTAACTACTGGGATTATT
>JALQXE010000024.1 GCA_023263235.1 Sediminibacterium sp.
GTAAATTACACCTGGCACGTTTTCCTGAGAGCGTAGTTGGCGGGCGGCTTTTTTGCCAGCTTCGGTCCTCAAGTGGCCTTCGATTGTAACTGTTTTCATTTGAGATCTATTTGTTTGTTTAAATAAGTGACTCGCTTTCGCATTATCACGCCCATTATTCTTTCTCAATAATGGAGCGCGAAGATAGGAAATAAAAAAGTAGCAACCAAAGCTGCTACTTAATATTATCTAACTAATTGATTTTTAACCTCTTGCCTTTAATTGAGAGTGTACAAATAAGCTTGTTATACTCTTATTTTCATAGGCATTTCTAATGGCAATAGCGAATAAATCGGCAACCGTTACCACTTTAATTTTAGGGGACGGATGCGCCAACGGAATGGTATCACAAACCACTAGCTCTTCTAGTATAGAGTTTTCGATGTTTTCATACGCTTTTCCACTTAAAACTGGATGTGTAATTAAGGCACGAACTGTTCTTGCACCCTTTTCTTTTAACAAACCAGCAGCTTTCACTAAAGTGCCACCCGTATCACAAATATCATCTACCAAAACAATATCCTTCCCAGTCACATCTCCAATTACTACCATGCTCGCAATTTCATTGGCACGTTTACGATGCTTATCACAAATCACCATTTCGGCATTAAAGTAGTTGGCAACTTCACGTACACGATTGGTACTTCCCACATCGGGCGCTGCGAAACAAAGGTTTTCTAATTTTAGAGATTCAATATATGGAATAAATATAGCAGAGCTGTCCAAATGATCCACCGGAACATCAAAGAAACCTTGAATTTGAGCAGCATGTAAGTCCATTGTAATAACTCTGTTGGCACCTGCAGCCTCTAGCAAAGTTGCAATTAGTTTAGCTCCAATAGCCACCCTTGGCTTGTCCTTTCTGTCCTGGCGAGCAAATCCATAATAAGGAATTACTACAATAATTTTATAAGCGCTTGCTCTTTTGGCAGCATCAATCATTAACAACAATTCAAATAAATTGTCGGTAGGTGCATAGGTACTTTGTACTAAAAAAACATAGTCACCACGTACACTTTCCAAGAAAACAGGTTGAAATTCTCCGTCACTGAATTTTTGGATGTTAATTTTTCCAATGGGTGCACCAAATCTTTGGGCAATTTTCTCTGCTAGGGCCGTTGAGCCAGTTCCAGCAAATATTTTAACAGAAGGGTTCATGAGTAGGTTGAATGTGCTTCAAAGTTATCATTCTGTAAAGCATTTAGGAAAGATTAAAGGGGCTACTTTTCAACAAGTCATTAACGTAGGATAAAATTCTACTTTTTTAATAGTATTAATACCCTTATAGGGCATCCAATTTGGGGATACTTTGCCCGGATGCAAATGACCATTAAATCCTGGGCCCTAAATGACCAACCAACTCATAAATTATATACCAAGGGTGCCAAATATTTAACCAACGCCGAACTCATTGCCATTGTATTACAACAAGGCACCCCCCAAAACAATGCAGTAGATTTAGCGCGTATTTTACTGCATAAATGCAATAACAATTTATTACAGTTGTCGAAGCTTTCCACAAAGGATATGCTTTCTTTGAAAATTAAGGGCATAGGAAAAGTGAAATCCATCCGTTTATTAGCAGCCATTGAATTAGGATCCAGAAGATTATTACAACAAAATATAGATAAACATATTATGCAAAGCAGCGATGTTGTGGCACATTTAAAATACAGTTTGCAATTTGAGTCAAGGGAAATATTTATGGTTTTATTATTAAACCAAGCCAATAAAATTATTCATGAACAAATATTAAGCGAGGGCGGAATAACTGGAACTGTAGCGGATCCCAGGGTATTGTTTAAATTAGCTCTAAGCCATGAAGCCACAGGATTTATTATTTGTCACAATCATCCAAGTGGACAACTCATGCCAAGCAGAATGGACGATGTGTTAACCGAAAAAGTTAAAAAAGCGGCAAGCCTATTAGACATCAAATTAGTTGACCACATCATAGTAAGCACGGAAGGCTACTATAGCTATGCTGAACAAAGCAGTAGTTGGTAATTTGTGCGCCAAGTAAAATTCAATGTAATAATGCATTAGGCTTGTGCAGTAGGTCCTCCAAAATTTAAAGGAATTTCTACTGGTGAAATATCACCTATTGGGCCATTGGCTTCCTCATATCTTTCTACATTTTCTACTAATGCTTTCATAAATCGTTTAGCGTGCATGGGAGTTAAAATCACTCTTGACTTTACCTTGCTTTTAGGGGTACCCGGCATTACGTTTACAAAGTCAATTACAAACTCGGCATTGCTATGTGTAATGATGGCAAGATTGGCATATGAACCTTCTGCAATTTCCTCGCTTATTTCAATATTTAGGGGTGGGTTTGGGTTTTGTTCCATGTTATTAATTGAACAACAAAGATACAGGGGATGGAATGTTAAAAAAAAATTAGCGTACAGCATTTCTATGAACTAAATTTGCGCCATGTTAGTATTAGATGGCAAAATAGCCTCCGCAGCAGTAAAAGCAACCCTTTTACAAAAAACACAAGCCTTAGAAGCAGCTGGAAAAAGAACACCCCATTTAGCCGCCATTTTAGTAGGCAATAATGGAGCCAGTGAAACTTATGTGGCTAGCAAAGTAAAAAATTGTGAAGAAACTGGCTTTGGAAGTTCTTTAATACGCTTTAATGATGATGTTTCACAAGCAGATTTATTAGCCAAAATTCAAGAACTGAATGAGGATAAAAATGTGGACGGTATATTAGTGCAACTTCCTTTGCCAAAACATATCAATGACGAAATAATAATTGAAGCCATTCATCCTCATAAAGATGTGGACGGCTTTCATCCAACCAATATTGGAAGAATGGTACAAGGAATAGATACTTTCATACCTGCTACACCTTATGGCGTTTTACTGATGTTGGAATATTTTAAAATTGAAACAAAAGGGAAACATGTTGTTGTAATAGGACGAAGCAATATTGTAGGAAGACCCATGAGTATTTTATTGAGTGGCGACAGACCGCAAGGGAATGCATATGTTACACTTTGTCATCGCTATACACCAAAAGAAGCATTAGAAAAAATTACACAACAAGCCGATATTTTAGTGGTTGCAATTGGTAAACCAGAATTTGTTACTGCCGATATGATAAAGCCTGGTGCAGTAATAATTGATGTGGGAATTACAAGAGTTGAGGATACCACTGCAAAAAAAGGCTTTCGTATTAAAGGCGACGTAAACTACGAACAGGCTATAACAAAAGCCTCGGCTGTAACCCCCGTTCCAGGAGGTGTTGGACTTATGACCATTGCGGGTTTATTAATGAATACCATGAAAGCCTACGAGGGTAAATTTTAATTTAATCAATCGAAACATAATTACAACGAAGCCATTCTTCTGCTCATGAACGAAATTCATACACAACAATATCCTGTGATGGAAATGTTTTATTCTTTGCAAGGCGAAGGATATCATCAGGGCAAAGCGGCTTTTTTTATCCGCTTAGCGGGATGTGATGTTGGCTGTGTTTGGTGTGATGTTAAAGATAGTTGGGATGCAAGTAAACACCCGGCATTATCGGTTGAACAAATTGTAAATAGTGCTTTAGTACACCCTAGCAGATTAGTGATTGTAACAGGTGGCGAACCCTTATTACATAAACTTGATCCTTTAACTAGAGCTTTAAAAGCAGCTGGTTTTGAAACCAATATTGAAACTTCTGGTTCCAGCCCAATGTCGGGTGAATGGGACTGGGTATGTTTATCTCCAAAAAAATTTAAAGCCCCCCTTCCCGAAAATATAGCTTTGGCTTCAGAATTAAAAGTAGTGGTTTTTAATCATTCCGATTTTGAATGGGCCGAAACCTATGCAAAACAAACTCCACCCAATTGCAAATTGTTTTTACAACCTGAATGGGAAAAGCAAGCGCAAATGACACCACTAGTTATTGAGTATGTTAAAGCAAACCCAAAATGGGAATTAAGTGCGCAGCTACACAAGTTCATTCAAGTACCCTAATTATATTTACAGCTCAATAAGGCAATATGAAAAATAGGCTTGCACTATTTTTATGGTTCGTTATTTTATCATGCACCATGACAAGTTCTTTGCATGCACAAAATGCATCTGCAGCGCGCAAATTAATGGAGAAAGCTGGGGTTGCTTTTGAAGCTCAAAATTATGAGCAGTGTATTCAGTTGCTTGAATCAAGTATTGAAAAAGACACCAATTTATTGGATGCATATATTACCCTTTTTCAAGTGTATTCAAAAATAAAGCAGCCAAAAAAAGCCATTGATGTTTTTGAAAAAGCTTTACAAAAAGATAGTGTTGGTGCTGCACCATATATATTAAAGTATGCCACCGCTTTGGCTACAATAAGCGATTACAAAAAAGCATTGAGTGCACTAAAAGCATTTTCGAATAAGACACCTGCTCATCAGCAACAAAATATAAATGACTTAATTGCTATTTGTGAATTTGTAACTCAACAGGAAGTAGATATACTTGCTAAAGTCACCAATGTGGGAGACAGCGTGAATACAGCAAATGCCGAATACTTTCCCACAGTAACCGTGCAGGATAGCTTGCTTCTATTTATGCGCAGAAATAAAGACAAGCGGGAAGATTTTCTTTTCAGCAATATGAATAGTAATGGATTTTCGTTGGCTAAACCACTTTCTGATACTTTAAATTTTGCAGACAAAAAAGGAGCACCAAGTTTATCCTCCGATTTAAAAACACTATACTACGCTGCTGAATATATGGAAATGGGATATGGCAGATATGACATATACAAAGTAAGCAAAACAGACAGTGGCTGGTCTGCCCCACTTAACTTAGGACGTAATATAAATTCTGATTTTTGGGAAAGTGCCCCTAGTATTTCGCCGGACGGTCAAGCATTATATTTTAGCAGTAATAAGCCCGGAGGCTTTGGTGGTATAGATATTTACGTTTCATATAAAACCAAAAATGGATATTGGAGCCAGGCTTATAATTTAGGCCCGAATATTAATACAAAAGGGGATGATCAAACACCATTTATACATGCTGATAATAGAACATTATATTTTGCATCTAATGGATGGCCCGGTTACGGAGGAACTGATTTGTTTGTAGCTTTTAAAAAATTGGATGGAAAATGGAGTAAGCCAACCAACCTAGGCTACCCTATTAATACATTTGATAATGAAGGTAGCATTGCCATTGCAAGTAATGGATGGGAAGGATACATTGCAAGTGACCGAATTGATAGTCGCGGAGAATTAGATATTTATAAAGTAGTGTTGCCACAAAAAGCGCGCGCAAACAAATCCTATTATTTTAATGGATTCATTACGGACGCATTTTCTCATTTACCTATTCCCGGTTTAGTAAGGCTTTCGGACCCTAAAGACTCCACTAAATTTATGGTTATAAATGTGGATAGCACAGGCGTATTTGTACTTTCTATTCCTGAATTTGATTCGCTTGGTATACAAGTAAATAGTCCACAGCATGATTATGCAAGTACTTTATTAAGCAAGGAAAAACTTATTCAACTTGCGGGCACCAGCCAAAATTTTAATCTAAGCCCTATTCAAAATAAGTTTACTAAGGATTTTAAAAACGTATTTTTTGATGTGAACAATGCGCAGCTAAATGCTGCATCATTTGTTGAGCTTGACGCATTGGTAAATTATTTAGAGAACACCAATAATGCTACTATTTTCATTGAAGGTCATACCGATAATACTGGTTCAGAAATTGCCAATATAAATTTATCGGAAAAACGTGCCTTTGCCATTGCACAATACTTAATTAAAAAAGGTATTGCAACGCAAAGAATAAGCGCTAAAGGCTTTGGTGCAAGCAAACCTATTGCCGATAATGGAACAGCAGCAGGCCGTGCACAAAACAGACGTACGAGTTTTACCATTACGATTCAATAATTTTTTGAAAAGAACAATGCACTCAATAGTATAAATACGCTTACTTAATTTGTTTTAATAAGCGATGTTTATAAAATGACAAATAAAGATGAAGCATTGCTTTATACCATTGCCTTTAGCATGATAGAGGGCATTTCAGCTGCGCAAAAAATGAACATGTTAAGGTATTATGGTTCTGCGTTGCATATTTTTCAGTTACATAAAAAAAATGTAGCCCCTTGGCCAATTGAGGCGGCCGAGGATGAAATCAACTTTATTTCGAAACATAATATTCAATGTTTTGGATGCATGGATAATGATTATCCTAACCGCCTCATCAATATTAGCGATCCTCCAATAGTACTTTACACAAAGGGTTCCAGCCATTTTAATCTGCCACAATTAATAAGTATTGTAGGTACTCGCCAACATACACATCAAGTAAATAAAATAATACAAGAATTACTAGAAGGATTAGTACATTTAAAATTGGGTGTGATCAGTGGTATGGCTTTGGGGGTAGATGGCATTGCACATGCACTCTCATTAAAAAATAAAATTCCTACCTGGGGCGTATTAGCACATGGGCTAGATACAATTTACCCCAATTCACACAGACGGCTAGCAATAAATATGTTAAGTAATGGTGGGCTTATCACTGAATGCAGACAAAAAACTATCACCATGCCTTTTCAGTTTCCAAAACGCAATAGAATTGTTGCAGGTATGAGCGATGCAACAATTGTTGTTGAAAGCGCAGTAGAAGGGGGAAGTATGATCACAGCTAAATTAGCAAGAGGATATGATAGAGAAGTATTTGCTGTGCCCGGCAAAATACATGATGCAAAGAGTAAAGGTTGTTTATGGTTAATCAAAAATAACATTGCAACAGTTTACCATGACCCTAACCAATTATTAGAAAATATGAATTGGCCATTACAAAAAGGCAAGACAGAGAATTGTGATAACACCATAAACATCCAGAATTTAAATACACAAAAAAATTTGCTCACCATGCCACCAATTTTTAAAACTATCTATTTACTCATTCAATCGCAGGGTCCAATTCATAAGGACGCAATTTCCCATATATTAAATATACCGTCGCATGAATTATCGGCTCATTTGTTATCCTTGGAACTAAATAACCTGGTTCAGTTGCAAGCTGGCAACCTTTATTCATTGTCCTAAGTCCTTGTTTTTCAATGCATTCAAAAAGGATTTTGCCCAAAAGGGGCAAAAAGCTACCTTTGCCTATGGCAACAAGAAATTCTACCAACAACTCCCGCATTTTTGGTCAAGGTTTAACATTCGACGACGTATTGTTAATGCCGGCTTACTCTGAGATGCTTCCTTCCGAAGTAAAAATCTACAGTCAACTTACCAAAAACATCACACTCAACGTTCCTATTTTATCCGCAGCAATGGATACTGTTACCGAAGCGAGCTTGGCCATTGCCTTAGCACGTGAAGGCGGTATTGGTATTTTACACAAGAACATGAGTATTGAACGCCAAGCCGAGCAAGTTCGTAAAGTAAAGCGAAGTGAAAGTGGTATGATAGTAGATCCTATTACTTTAGAAGTAAACGCTACCATTGGCGATGCTTTGTTGTTAATGAAGGAAAACAAAATTGGTGGTATTCCTATTGTTGATAAAGGAAATAAGCTAGTTGGAATTTTAACCAATCGTGACTTACGTTTCGAAACCGATAGAAAGCGAAAAGTTAGTGAAGTAATGACTAAAGAAAATTTAATCATTGCGCCAGAAGGAACCGATTTAAGAAAAGCAGAAAAAATTTTAAGACAATATAAAATTGAAAAATTACCCGTTGTAAGTAAGCAAGGTAAATTAATAGGGTTAATTACTTATCGCGATATTTTACAATTAAGTGCTTTCCCAAATGCTGTGAAAGATAAAATTGGTCGTTTATTGGTAGGTGCTGCGCTAGGCATTACAAAAGATTTATTGGATAGAGCTGCTGCATTAAATGCAGTAGGAGTGGATATAGTTTCTTTAGACAGTGCGCACGGACACAGTAAAGGTGTGCTAGAAGCATTAAAAACATTAAAAAAGAATTTTAAAAATTTACCCGTAATTGCAGGCAACGTAGCCACAGCGCAAGGTGCATTAGCTTTAGCCAATGCAGGTGCCGATGCGGTAAAAGTTGGAATTGGACCAGGATCTATTTGTACTACTCGCATTGTTGCAGGTGCTGGGGTTCCTCAATTAACAGCCATCATGGAAGCTACAAAAGCTTTGAAAGGAAAAAATGTTCCTGTAATTGCCGACGGCGGTATACGTTATACAGGTGATATGGTAAAAGCTTTAGCAGCTGGTGCCAACTGTGTAATGATGGGTAGCATTTTTGCAGGTACCGAAGAAAGTCCAGGTGAAACAATCATATACGAAGGCCGTAAATTTAAAGGGTATCGTGGCATGGGAAGTATTGGTGCCATGGGACAAGGAAGTGGCGACCGTTATTTTCAAGAAGGTACCGACAGCAAAAAATTTGTACCAGAAGGAATTGAGGGTCGTGTTGCTTACAAAGGAAATTTAAGTGAAATTATTTATCAATTTGTGGGTGGCTTAAAAGCAGGTATGGGTTATTGTGGTGCTAAAACAGTGAAAGATTTACAAAACGCTACTTTTGTTCAAATTACCAATGCCGGCATGAAAGAAAGTCATGCACACGATATTGATATTACCAAAGAAGCCCCTAACTATTCTCGCAAATAAAAGGCATGAAAAAAACATTGAGCAATTTTGCGAATGGGATGACAATGAAAATATCTAGTTTCATAACCATCATTTTTTGTTGTTTAGTTTTTAATAACAATTTAGTTGCGCAGGAACAAGTTAAACAAGATACAATTGCAAATTCTAAATTACGCATAAGTATTCTCACCTGCGATGCTGGAGAGGATATTTACACAATTTGGGGACATACAGCCGTCCGCGTAGTAGATAGCATTAACAATACCGATTACGTTTTTAATTTCGGAACCTTCGATTTTAATACACCCAATTTTATCGCCAAATTTATGAAAGGCGATTTAATGTATTTTATTACTGCCACCACGTATACAAATTTTTTATACGAGTACGAGTATACTGCTCGCAATGTACATGAGCAGGAACTTAAATTAACCAATGCTGAAAAAGAAAAGTGGTACCAAGCATTACAAGTAAATATGATTGGCAACAACCGCTTTTATTTATATAATTTTATTTCGGACAATTGTACAACCAGAATCAAAGACGGCCTTTTTAAACATGCCCAAATAAACAATTATAGTATTGGTATTCATTCATACAGAGAGGAAGTAGTTAATGGAACCTATAAAAGCGGATTGGGTTGGGTAGCTTTAGGCATTGACTTACTTTTAGGTGCGGTTTCCGACAATACTCCAAATTTATACCAAGAGGCATTTTTACCTATACTATTATATCAAAAAATAGCGCTCAATCCTAAATTAGTAGTGGCTACAAAAGACATTCAATACAATAATAAACCGCAGGTGAAGGCATCAAATCCTATCACATACTTAATTGTATTTTTAATATTGTATTTATTTGTCTCAAACTGGAATAGTTCAATTACACAAAGCATTGCACGCTTCTTGGATATTACACTTTTATTTTTATTTGGAATTGGAGGTGCATTGGTTTTATATATGAGTCAGTTTTCATTGCACAATGCATGTCACGAAAATTATAACTTAATTTGGCTACATCCAATTTACTTGCTTGCCATCCCTCTTTATTTTATTCCAAAAAAATGGGTTGGTTATTTAGGCTGGTTGTTTTTTACAACCACAGTGCTATTTATGTTTGCGAGCCATTGGATACCACAACATTTATCCAATTCGGTAGTTGTACTTATGATCATTGCCTTATGCTTACAAATAAGACTTATTAAAAGAGGAAGTTTAGCAAAATATAAATAGCTTATTTCTTTAAAGCCCACAAAGAGATTACATGTTACATTATTACGATTATGGAGTCGATCAATTATCTTATTTTGATGAGGGCGATAGTCGTAAAACCACTTTATTGCTAATTCATGGATTTGGGGAAGATCATTGCATTTGGAAAAATCAAATCGAATTTTTATCTAAATACTTTAGGGTGATTGCGCCTAACCTTCCAGGTGTACATTGCAAACCCTTAACCATTCACCATACCCATAAACCTAGTATCAATAATTATGTTGAAGTAATGCATGAACTCATGCATCATTTACAAATTGAAAAGTATTATGTGGTGGGGCATAGTATGGGCGGATATATAGGTCTCGCTTTTGCTAACTACTATGTTAATCATGTTATTGGATTGGCATTGGTTCATTCAACTACTTTTGAGGATAGTGTTGCAAAAAAAGAAAGCCGTTTAAAAGTGGCAGAGTTCATACAAGAACATGGCACGCGTAAATTTTTAGAAACTTCTACCCAAAACTTATTTGGCAATATTTTCAAAAAAGCAAACCCACATATAATACAGGACCTAATAGATAGTGTGAGCGATATAAGTCCGGAAGCCATGATACAATTTGTGATGGCCATGCGGAATCGAATTTCACATGCGCACATGCTACGTGAACAACGTATCCCCGTTTGGATGATTGTTGGTGATGAAGATATTGCTGTGCCTATTGAAGATTCTTTACAGCAAACCCAACTTTTACCTGAAAAGAATGTTATAGTTTTAAGGGAAGTTGGGCACATGGGGATGCTGGAAGCACCAGATGAAGTAAATAATGCCCTACTAAAATTTATTCAATCTGCAGAAAATAAAAAATACAATAAGCGTTAAAATATAAATTATGTCAAAAATCATTTTAGTAACGGGAGCGAGTTCTGGTTTTGGAAAAGCCATTGCCGAAAAATTTGCAGCAGGTGGATGGAATGTAATCTTAACCGCGCGCAGAAAAGAGAAATTAGAAACAGTCGCTGCTGATATTGAAAAAAGGTTTGGCGTAAAAACCCTAAGCTTGGTTTTTGATATTCAAAACAAAGACGCAGTATTTGAATATTTAGGGAAATTACCATCCGAATGGCAGGCTGTTGATATTCTAGTGAACAACGCTGGTTTGGCTTTAGGGCGTGACTCTTTTTTTGATGCTAATTTAGAAGATTGGGAAACAATGATTAATACCAATGTAAAAGGTTTATTATATGCTACTAAAGCAGTATTGCCCTATTTAATAAAACAAGAAGGACATATCATAAATATAGGAAGCACTGCTGGCAAAGAAGTATACAAGGATGGAAATGTGTATTGTGCAACCAAACATGCAGTTGATGCCATTACCAAAGCACAAAGAATTGATTTATTACCTTATCATATTAAAGTAACGGCCATTCACCCAGGTGCTGTTGAAACTGAATTTTCTTTGGTTCGATTTAAAGGGGATGCCCATAAAGCTTCTAGTGTTTATGACGGTTATACCCCTTTAGCAGCTGAAGATATTGCTGATACCGCTTGGTATGTTGCCAATTTGCCAAAACATGTATGTATTAACGATGTTGTAATGACCTGTGTTGCACAAGCAAACTCAACAACCATACACAAGGATTAAAATAATTAAAAAGATCTACCTAATGGGAGGGCTTTAATATGTTCAATACCCGCGTTAAAGTCCTTCCATATTTCTTGTATAATTACTGCTGCTGGTTTTATTTTTTCAATCATGGCACTTACCTGTCCAATTTCTAATTCCCCCTCTTTCATATCTCCTTCAAACATTCCTTTTTTAGCGCGCCCTTTTCCTAAATAAGCAGCTAAGGCTTCTTTATCTTGTCCTTCTTTTTCTAATGCCAATATACTTAAGGCAAACTCATTTTTTAATAAACGTACAGGAGCCAATTGTTTTAATCCCAATTGCGTGTCACCCTCATTTGCATCTATGATTGCTTGTTTAAAATGAATATGTGCACATGATTCAGTGCTACAAACAAAACGAGAACCAATTTGCACCGCTTCGGCACCCAATGCAAATGCAGCGAGCATTTGTGCACCAGTGGCAATACCTCCTGCGGCAATAACAGGAATTTTTACAGCGTTATGAACCAATGGTATTAAAACCATTGTAGTGGTTTCTTCCCTCCCATTATGACCACCTGCTTCAAAACCTTCGGCTACCACAGCATCACATCCTGCAGCTTCCGCTTTTTGAGCAAACAAGGCACTACTTACCACATGTACCACCTTTATACCAGCTGCTTTTAAAGTAGCTGTCCAAATTTTAGGATTACCCGCACTCGTAAAAACTATAGGTACTTTTTCTTCTATAATTATATGAATGTGCGCTTGCAAATCGGGATACAGCATGGGCAGATTTACTGCAAATGGCTTATTGGTTGCTGCTTTTGTCTTTTGAATTTGTTCTCTTAAAATTTCGGGGTACATACTTCCTGCACCAAGGATACCCAATCCTCCGGCATTACTCACAGCACTAGCTAACTCCCATCCACTCGCCCATACCATGCCTGCTTGAATAATGGGTAATTCAATATTAAAAAGTTGGGTAATTCTATTTTCAAAGGACATAACAAATGTTTAAGCAATGAAAAATCTAGCAATAAAATTGTACAAAGTAAATTAATTACAAAATCTAAATGATAAAATGTATTACCCGAAATCTATCTCCGTATTGTCTCCAATATTCAAGGTACGGCTTAATCCTTTCACTGAAGCATCACTACCAATTAAAGAATTATCTAACACTACTTCGTCAAGAGAGGTATACGTACCAATGATACTTTCTTTAACAACGGAACTTTTAATGATGGCATTGTTACCAATAGTTACATGCGGGCCAATAATAGAGTTTTCAATCACGCAGTTTTCAGCAATACTTACAGGCGGAATGATAATGGTATTGGTATATAATTCCGGATTCACAGTTAATCCACCACTCTTTTTTAACAATACTGCATTGGCTTCCAATAAGGATTCTTTTTTACCACAATCATACCAATGTTTCACTTTAAAAGAATCGAACTGTACTCCTTTTTTAATCATACATTCTAATGCATCTGTTAAATTATATTCGCCATGTGATTTAATATTCTCTGTTACCAATTGCTGGAAACATTCAAATAATATATCCGACTCTTTAATTTTGTATAAGCCCACTAATGCATTATTGCTTTTGGGGATGGAAGGCTTTTCAACAGCATGCAACACTTTACCCTCTTCATCTAATTCAACCACACCGAATTGACGAGGGTCATCCACTTTTTTAATACCCAACATACTAGAAGGACTTGCAATTACCTCTCTTAAATCAAATTCACAGATGGTATCTCCTAATGCAATAAAAACTTCATCCTCACCAACAATCTCTTTTGTTAATTGAATTGCATGTGCAGTGCCCTGACGGTCATTTTGATATACAAAATGTGTGTTTAAATTCGGATAAGTATGCTCAACATAATCCTGTATCTTCTCTCCTAAATATCCTACAATAAAAATGTACTCTTGTATGCCTACTTCCTTTAACTGATCAACGATAAAACTTAATATGGTTTTACCAGCAATTGGAATAAGCGCCTTTGGTTGTGTATATGTATGTGGTCGCAATTTAGTACCTGCTCCTGCAACCGGAATAATCGCCTTC
Source organism: Sediminibacterium sp. (assembly GCA_023263235.1). The sequence goes on from JALQXE010000024.1 coordinate 13,536, forward strand.
ATTGTTGTCCTTTTTGGGGAGGGTAAAAATAGCAAATAACCGTTAGCAAAAAACCATTTTTTACCCCGAAATCGGTATTCAAAGCATATTTTAGGGTCGAACCCATTGTAAATGTGGATATTAGAGGGCTAACTGTTGAAAGAAAGCTTTGTGTAGGCTATAGAATGGTTTAATTTTGCCAAATATCCTACTAAAAGTCATCTAATTCTATAAAATTTCCAACTATGCAAAGAGATACATTGGTTTTTGACATAATCCATCAAGAATTACAACGTCAACGTCGTGGCATTGAATTAATTGCTTCTGAAAATTTCACCAGCTTGCAAGTTATGCAAGCAATGGGTGGTGTAATGACCAATAAATATGCCGAGGGTTATCCTGGTAAAAGATATTATGGTGGTTGTGAGATTGTAGATAAAACTGAACAATTAGCCATTGATCGTTTAAAAGAGGTGTTTGGCTTAGAGTATGCAAACGTTCAACCACATAGTGGAGCGCAAGCAAATGCAGCGGTGATGTTAGCTATATTACAACCTGGTGATGCTATTTTAGGATTGGACTTAAGCATGGGCGGTCACTTAACACATGGCAGTGCAGTAAATTTTTCGGGCAAAACTTACCAACCTCATTTTTATGGCGTGGTGAAAGAAACTGGATTAATTGATTATGAAATGTTAGAATCTCAAGCTAGAACTCATAAACCAAAATTAATTATTTGTGGAGCTAGTGCCTATAGCCGTGATATCGATTATGCGCGTATTAGAAAAGTAGCGGATGAAGTGGGTGCTTTTGTATTAGCAGATATTGCACATCCAGCAGGTCTGATTGCAAAAGGTTTATTAAGTTCTCCATTTAATCATTGTCATTTTGT
>JALQXE010000086.1 GCA_023263235.1 Sediminibacterium sp.
AGGTGCAGTAGGCGCAACATGTGCAGACAATATTGCTCGTAAAGAATTAGCCAGTGAATTGGTATTATTAGACATTAAAGAAGGCTTTGCTGAAGGTAAAGCACAGGATATGATGCAGACTGCTGCCTTATTAGGTTTTGATACTAGAATTTCTGGTAGCACAAACGATTATACCAAGACTGCAAACTCAGATGTGGTTGTAATTACTTCAGGTTTACCGCGTAAGCCAGGTATGACACGCGAGGAATTAATTGGCACCAACGCCGGTATTGTAAAAGGTGTTTGTGAAAATATTTTAAAGCATTCTCCTAATGCAATTATTATTGTAATTAGTAATCCAATGGATACAATGACTTACTTAGCATTGCAGTCTACAGGTTTACCTAAGCATAGAATTATTGGAATGGGTGGTACATTAGATAGCGCGCGTTTCAAGTATCAATTAAGTACTACATTAAACTGTAGTCCTGCGGACTTAAATGCATTGGTAGTAGGTGGTCACGGTGATACTACAATGATTCCTTTGATTAAGCATGCAACCTGGAACAGTATTCCAGTAACAAAATTTTTAAGCGAAGAGCAACAACAAACTATCATTAACGACACCATGGTGGGTGGTGCAACTTTGACTAAATTATTAGGCACTTCTGCATGGTATGCACCAGGTGCTGCAGGAGCAGCATTGGTTGAAAGCATTGTACGTGATGAAAAAAAATTATTTACTTGTTGCGTAAACTTAAATGGCGAATACGGACAAAAAGATATTTGCTTAGGTGTACCAGTTGTAATAGGTAAAAATGGCTGGGAGAAAATAGTGGAGATGGATTTATCTGCCGACGAGCAAGCTGCATTCAACAAGAGCGCAGACGCAGTTAGAAATATGAACGATGTATTAAAGACTTTATAATTTAATCTCGTTTTTACATACTCTTTTTTATAAAGCCTCGCAAGTGCGGGGCTTTATATTTCCTCGTAATAAGTATTTGCTTTTGCAGCAATGGAAGCAATATTTTGTTGGCGCATGCATGCAAAATGGCCCTGAGGGCATTGCTTGCTACCATAGTTGGAACAGGGCTGACAGGATAAGTTGGGCACGATGGCATTATAATACATTTCCGATGCGCGCGCATTCTGTTCGATATTCTTATTTAATTCCAAAAATGGATAATACGGTTCCACCTGCAATGCTGGCGATGTAGCTCCCCAAATTGCCACAGTTTTTTTATGATAAGCGCAGGCAATATATAAAAAGCCAGTGTCATGAGAAATGACTGTTTTGGATTGCTTTACCAAAAGCGCTGATTCATGTAAAGAAAATTTTCCGCAGGCGTTGACTATTTTTGATGGATCTATTAAAGCAACTTCTTCCCCTTCTTTAGTATCCTCTTTCCCTCCAATTAATACTATTGGGTATTTTAAAGCTTTGCATAAATCTTGCAACTGCTTTATGGGCAACTTTTTAGTTGCGAAAGATGCACCTATCACCAATGCGATATACCCGTTTTGGTGACTTGCTGGTAAAGCATTTGAAGATAATTGTATGTTAGCAGGCACATAATAATCCAACCCCTTGCCATCATTCACCACACCCAACGGCGCAAGCGTATCCAAGCAACGTTCGCTAATATGGCGTGTTGGCATAAAATTTAAATGCAATTTGGTGAGTAACAACTTTTGCCAACTTAATTTTTTATACGTTAAGCCAGGAACACCCAAAGCACGTTTAATTTTAAAAGTTCTAAAATTTTTATGTAAATCTATAATGTAATCAAAATTCAAAGCTTTTAATTCATTTATAGTAGTAGCTAAATCTTTTTGTAAATAATGGAATCTATCAATGTATGGATTCGCTTCCGTTACCGCTTTCATGGAGTCCTTGGTTAAAAAATGTATCTCCACATTAGGCAACTGTTGCTTTGCCGCTCTTATGGCAGGGGTGGTAAATACGATATCACCTATGGAAGAAAAACGGATAAAGAGTATGCGCATATAGTAAACTCAAAATATTAAAATTAACACCAGCTACTTAAATGTACTTTATTCTAATACACCTGAATAGCGATTATGGCATTGGACTATCTAATTCCATATAATCTAAATCCTTATGATATGTTTCTTCTGTAAATACAAATGCAAGGAACGTTATAAACATAACAATAGCGCCCGTTAATATTCCACTTTGTATAACTGTCCATCCCAGCTTTTTTTGTAAAATATCTAAAAACAAAAAATTAATTAAAGGCAACGCACCTCTTACCATATTGGGAATAGTGGTAGCAGCAGTAGCCCTTAAATTAGTACCAAACTGTTCGGCAGCCATAGTATTGAAGATTGCCCAATATCCCGTACTAAATCCTAATAATGTACAAATCGCGTACATGCGTTGGTCGCTATCATTTACAATGGAGAAAAATAAAATCATGGCAATTGTGTTTAAACTATAAAACACAAGCAACGCTTTTTTTCTACTTTTAAAATACTGACTTACATACCCAATAACAATATCTCCAACGGCAATGCCTACATAAGCAAACATAATTGACTTACCCGAATCTATTAAATTCTTCCCGTACAATTCAGTTGCAAACTTATTACTGTAATTCACCAATACCCCTATCACAAACCATGTGGGCAAACCAATTAAAATGGCTTTTACGTATTTTGAGCATCTTTTTTTATTGGAGAAAAATTGTAAAAAATTTCCCTTTGGAATATTGGAAAGCTTCGCAGATTCAAACATAAACGACTCCGCTACGCGAATACGTAATATTAACAAGAACACGCCTAAAACACCTCCAATTTGATAACAAATTCTCCAATCGGTAATTTTGAAGTTTCCCATTGTATAAGACATGCCCCATTGTTTGGTATACTGAAAAGTATAATAAGCAAATACGGCGCCAAACAATCCAATACCTGCAACCATACTAGTTCCAATACCTCTTTTATTTTTAGGTAGCATTTCAGATACCAATGTTATACCTGCACCCAGTTCACCTGCTAAGCCAATACCACCAATAAAACGACAGTAAGCGTATTGGTCGACTGTTTGCACAAATGAGGTTAAAATATTGGCAACAGAATACAACATGATAGACCCAAACAATACTTTTAATCTTCCTTTTTTATCGCCAATTACACCCCACAATATCCCACCAATTAGTAAGCCCGACATTTGCCAGTTAATAATATGTGCACTATCTACTATAATTGTTTCAGTAGTGGCACCTACCGCCATCACACTCGGTTGACGTACAATCGTAAACAATAATAAATCATACACATCTACAAAATAACCAAGTGCAGCTACTAATACTGGCAAAGACAATAGTCCAATTTGTCGATTGGTGTTCATGTGAAATTTTTATTTAGATTTATGCGTAATCACTTTAATAATTACGGGTACAGTGGTTACAAAAACAATACCTAATACAATGACTTCCAAATGTTGCTTTAAATCGAATTGGAAGCGTTCTAAAATCCAAGCCTGCAAAAAATGTCCAGCACAAAGCATACTTCCTACCCAGGCTATACTTCCAGTAATATTAAAAAAACCAAACTTGCTTTTATCCATGCGAACAATGCCTGCTACAATGGGTGCAAAAGTGCGTACGATTGGAATAAATCTTGCAATCACAATAGCGCCGCCCCCATGTTTCTCGTAAAATTCTTGTGCTTGTACCAAGTATTTTTTCTTGAAAAAAAAGTTTTCTTTCCAGTCGTACATTGCAGGTCCCACTTTATTGCCAATTGCATAACCCACCGCATTTCCAAGAATACCTGCTACAGAAATGAAAACAAATAAAATAAATAAATCAAGCCATTGATTATGGCCAATTTGTAAATGGAAGGTTTCTAAAAAATGATTGATAAGTGTATCGCTATATATTCCCGCCACAAAAAGTAAACTATCACCCGGTAAAAAGAAACCAAAAAATAAACCTGTTTCAGCAAATACAACAAATAACAAAAGCCATAGGCCTCCATTATTTATATAATACTGAGGTTGTAATAATTGACTCCAGTGAAATGGCTCAATTTGATTTATTAGCAGATGAAAAAAACTCATAGTTACAAATTAAGCTTTAGTTGGATCTTCAAGTTCACCTTCCCACTTGCTTACTACAGCTGTTGCTAAACTATTTCCCAATACATTGGTGGCAGTTCTGAACATATCACAGAAATGATCAATTGGCAATATTAATGCAATACCAATAGCAGGAATATTAAACATAGTACAAGTTGCAGCAACCACTACTAATGAGGCGCGTGGAACACCGGCAATACCTTTACTGGTTAACATTAATACAAGCAACATAGTAAGTTGGGTGCCTACATCCAAATGAATGCCATAAGCTTGCGCAATGGCCATGCTCGCAAAAGTCATATACATCATGCTACCATCTAAATTAAATGAATAACCAAGTGGTAAAATAAAGGATACAATTTTATCCTTACAGCCAAAACGTTCCAACTCTTCGGTTAATTTAGGGAATACTGCTTCACTACTTGTAGTGCTGAAAGCAATGATTAAAGGACTGGAGATAATTTTAATTAATGAAGGCATCCTCTTTCCTAAAATAATAAATCCTACACCAATTAATACTACCCATAAAACACCAATACCCATTAAAAAATAAAGGAAGTACTTTATATAAAACACGAAAACACTTAACCCTTTTGTTGCAATAACAGCTGCTAATGCACCAAATACTCCTAAAGGAGCAAAGTTCATCACATATCCCACCATTTTTAAAATGATATGCGAAGCGGAATCAAATGCTTTTATCAATCCTTTTGCTTTTTCACCCATCGCCGCAGCAGCAACGCCAAAGAAGATACTGAAAATTACAATTTGTAAAATTTCGTTGGTTGCCATGGCCTCAAAAATGCTTTTTGGAAATACATGCTCAATAAAACCAGCAACACTAAAAGATTGTGTTTTACCAATAAGCTCTTTAGCCCCAGAAGTATCTCCATTCGTTAATGTGATGCCCTCACCTGGCTTAAGTAAATTCACTAAAATAAGCCCAATAAGTAAACTCACCAAGGATGCAGTTACAAACCATAACAATGCCTTGCCTCCTACTCTTCCCACTGTTTTAATATCACCCAGCTTTGCTATACCTACCACTAATGTTGTGAACACCAATGGAGCAATTATCATTTGAATTAACCTTAAAAAGATAGTGGTTAATAGCTTTATATTTTTTGAAAAAGCTTCAATAGTTGCAGCTTGTGCATTTTCATGTATAATATAACCAAGCAGTGCTCCCGCAATCATGGCTATGATAATATACAGGGTTAGTTTATTAGATTTTTTCATATGTAGTTAGATATGCAATATAAGACATAAGTCACAAAAAAATACCCCAAAAATGACCACCAAATTCATGTAATTTGAGCTCATTTTTAAGAAAAAAGTGCTATTTTTCAACTTATAAAAAAGACAATATGAGTTTATTTAGAAAAAAGGACCTTGCTGCCATGTTGGCCCAAGCCGAGGATGGTGGAAAAGGCCTTAAACGCACTTTAGGTGCAGGTAATTTAATTGCACTTGGTGTTGGTGCCATTATTGGTGCCGGATTATTTGTTCGCACCGCTGCAGCTGCAGGACAAGCAGCAGGACCTGCGGTAACTATTTCATTTATTGTTGCAGCCATTGGTTGCGCTTTTGCTGGATTATGTTATGCAGAATTTGCAGCTATGATTCCTATTTCAGGTAGTGCATATGCTTACTCTTATGTAACAATGGGTGAAACCGTAGCTTGGATTATTGGCTGGGCACTTATCATGGAATATGCATTGGGTGCTGCAACAGTTTCAATCGCATGGAGTGAATATTTAAATAAATTACTGGGTGACCGAATACCATATGAATGGTGCCACTCTCCTTTTGAAAGTCTCACCGATAGCGCTGGTGTTTTACACCATGGTATCATGAATGCACCTGCTTTAATTATTTTGTTATTATTAACCTTGTTATTAATTAAAGGAACTCAAGAGTCTGCGATTGTAAATGCAATTATTGTATTTATCAAAGTTGCTATTGTATTAATATTCATTTTTGTAGGTTGGCAATTTATTAAGCCTGAAAACCATACCCCTTATTTAATTCCAGCAAATCAACCTTCAGTAAAGGATGGAGCTGGTAAAGTAATCGCCGATTATTCTGGTGTATTTAAACACGGATGGGGTGGCGTACTAGGTGGCGCTGCTATTGTATTCTTTGCCTTCATTGGTTTTGATGCCGTATCAACTGCTGCTCAAGAAGCGAAGAATCCAAAAAGAGATATGCCAATTGGAATTTTAGGATCATTGGTAGTATGTACCATTTTATATATTTTATTTGGACACGTATTAACAGGTGTTGCTCCTTGGACCGATTTTGTGGATCCAACAAAAGGTAAAGAAGCATCTGTTGCATATGCAATTTCATCGTACATGACTGGTTATGGCTGGTTGGCTACCGCAGTGACTGTTGCTATTCTTGCAGGATTCTCTTCGGTGATTCTTGTAATGTTAATGGGTCAATCACGCGTATTTTTCTCCATGGCAAATGATGGATTACTTCCAAAAGTATTCTCTGACCTACACCCAAAATACCGTACTCCTTATAAGTCCAACTGGATTTTATTTATTTTCGTTGGTGCTTTTGCGGCATTTGTACCTGGAAGCGTTGCCGGAGATTTAACTTCATTTGGTACCTTATTTGCTTTTGTATTGGTAAGTGCAGGCATTTGGATTTTAAGAGTAAAGTCACCAAACATGGAGCGACCATTCAAGACACCTTTGGTACCATTGGTTCCAATTTTAGGTGCCGTAATTTGCTTGGCTATGATATTTGCGCTAGATGCACAAACTCTTAAAGTAGCCTTTGGATGGATGGCTTTAGGATTGTTTGTGTACTTTGCTTATAGCCGCAAAACAAGCAAGTTGAATAATGAAAATTAATTGTAAAAATTAAACCATAGAATAGCCAGACTGAATTGTCTGGCTATTTTTTTTGCCTTATTTTTGCATACCTTAAATAATTACTATGGGACGTATTTTTGAAGTAAGAAAAGCCACGATGTTCAAGCGATTTGATCGTATGGCAAAGCAATTTACCCGCATTGGGAAAGAAATTGTTATTGCAGTGAAAGCAGGAGGACCTGATCCTGATTCAAATCCAGCTTTAAGAAGATGTTACCAAAATGCGCGTAGTGCCGGAATGCCAAAGGACAGAGTGGAAGCGGCCATAAAGCGTGCTATGGGTAAGGATACTAGTAACTATGAAGAAATTTTATACGAAGGATACGCGCCCCATGGTGTTGCACTGTTAGTAGAAACAGCAACAGATAACCATGTAAGAACCGTTGCCAATGTAAAAAGTCATTTTAATAAAGGCGGTGGCGCAATGGGCAATAGTGGCAGCGTGAGTTTCCAGTTTAAAAAAATGGGTGTATTTAAATTAAACCCAGAAGGTTTAGTGATGGATGATTTAGAATTAGAATTAATTGATCATGGCTTAGATGAATTAGGAGATAGTGCAGATGACAATGGGAATACAATTTTAGTATTAAGGTGCGCATTCACTGATTTTGGAAATTTGCAAAAAGAATTAGAGGCTAAAAAATTAAACGTGATTAGCGCCGAGTTTGAATGGATCCCAACAACTACTGTTCCGGTGACTGATGAGCAAGCAGAGGATATTAGTAAATTAATTGAACGATTAGAAGAGGATGAGGATGTGAACAAAGTATTCCACAACATGGGGTAGCTTTATTCAAAAAATTCTTTTTCCTAAACAAGTGAAAAAAATATAAGTATAAATTGAATTTACTGAGCACCATATTAGTCGCAGGCTTTTTTTCGCCTACTATTAAAGACACTACTAGACCTGTATTTAATATGTATGCGATAACACAAGAAATTAAAGTGCCCGCTAACTATTACACTACGAAAACAGGATTTTTTTGTAATACTGAAAGGGCTTTAGAAAAGCAAACAAAGGTTGCTGTAAAAATAAGATTGGGTTCTTTGGAACAAACACAAAAACTAGAAGGTTATAATTTATCTAAACTACCTGGCGCGCATTAATAATTACTCCGCCATCATTTCCCTAATTACTTGTATAATTTCTTCGGTATTGGGTTTTGAAAAATAATCCCCATCACTTGCATAAGCAGGTCGATGTGCTTTTGAAGATATGGTTCTTGCAGCAACGTCCAACCATTTATAACCACCCTGCTTTTCAATTACTTCCTGATACATGTAAGCACTCGCTCCACCGGGAACATCTTCGTCTATAAATACAATTCGGTTGGTCTTTTTAAGAGAAGCCACAATCATGTGATTGATATCAAAAGGCAATAGGGTTTGTACATCAATAATTTCACATTCAATCCCTAATGTAGTTAATCTTTCAGCAGCATCTTGAATAATTCTTAAAGTAGATCCGTAAGAAACAACAGTGATATCATCGCCCTCTTTTATGATTTCAGGTTTCCCTAATGCCACTGTAAACTCCCCAATATTATTAGGCATGGTTTCTTTTAAACGATATCCATTTAAACATTCTATTAATAAAGCTGGGTCATTCCCTTTTAATAAAGTATTGTACATCCCCACTGCTTGTACCATATTTCTAGGGACACATACATGCATTCCTCTTAAAGAATTTACAATCATACCCATTGGGGAACCACTATGGAATATACCTTCTAAACGGTGCCCCCTTGTTCGAATAATAACAGGACTACTTTGTTGTCCGTTACTTCTATAATGCAGCGTTGCCACATCATCACTTAAGGTTTGAATACCGTATAATAGATAATCCAAATACTGTATTTCCGCTATAGGTCTTAATCCACGCATGGCCATTCCATGTGCTTGTCCCATAATAGATTGCTCTCTAATGCCTGTATCAAAAATACGATCCGCGCCATGCTTTGCTTGCAAGCCTGCAAAACCTTGATTCACGTCACCTATATTTCCTAAATCCTCCCCAAAAGCATAAACAAATGGATTAGATTCAAAAAGTTGATCAAAATAATGATTCAATACCTCGTAACCATTTACTATTTTAGAATTAACGTCATATACTGCATCAACCGCTGAAACATTCAAGGTGCTTTTTGGAGATTGATTGTATAAGTACCTTCCATATAAAGCTGTCTCCTCCTTTAAATAATCATCGAGACATTTTTTAATAGCAGCAGCATTGGGGTGCGCTGGCATTTGCTCTAATAATGTGTGAAAGGTTCTAAAAATATTTCTTTTTAATGGCTCTTTATTATTTACTAATTCCTGCGCAATAGCATTTACTTTTTGTAAATCAGTCCCTTGTACACCTAATTGCGCAAGGGTGTATACTTCATTTATTTTTGCCTTGATGGGTCCTATATATTTATCCCATGCGGCCTGCTTGCCATCACGTACCTCATTTTTAACAGCCGTTTCTAACTCCTGCAATTGAGCCTCTGTTGTTAATTCATTTAATAATAACCACTCACGCATTTTTTTATTACAATCCCATTCTCGCTCCCATTCCAATCTTTCGACAGACTTATATCTTTCATGACTTCCGCTCGTAGAATGTCCCTGTGGTTGTGTTAACTCTTGAACGTGAAATAAAACAGGGACATGAGTTGCGCGCGTATAAGCAATACCCTCTTCAAAAGTCTCACAAAGAGATGCATAATCCCAACCTTTTACTTTAAATATTTTTATACCATTGCTGCCTTCCTTTTTTTCAAAACCGGCCAAGGCCTCAGAAATAGACCCTTTTGTTGTTTGTAAGCTTGTAGGTACGGATATGCCATAACCATCGTCAAAAACGATGATGGCCAAAGGAGCTTGAATTACGGCAGCAGCATTCACTGCTTCCCAAAACTGACCCTCTGAAGTACTTGCATCCCCTATTGTACAAAAGCAAACCTCATTACCATGATTGCTTAATTCTTTAAATGACTCTTTATTTTTTGCTTTTCTAAAACAACTCGAAGCAAAGGCCATTCCTAGACCACGCATCATTTGACCTGCTGTAGGTGCAATGTCCGCTGAAATATTATATCTGTTTATCAAATCATTCCACTCCCCTTTTTCATTTACAAATGGGGTAGCAAAATGCGCATTCATATTTTTACCCCCGCTATAGGGGTCATTGTGAACATCAGCATACAATTGAGAAAAATAATCTTCGGTATTAGATACACCCAAAGCAAACATGAAAGTTTGATCACGATAATAACCGCTCCTAAAATCACCCTTTTGAAAAAACTTGGCAAGTGCTACTTGTGGAATTTCCTTGCCATCCCCAAAAATGCCAAATTTCGCTTTCCCAGTTAACACTTCTCTACGTCCCAATAAACTAACTTCCCTGCTGGTTAAAGCCACGCGATAGTCGGCAATCACTGAACTTCGAAATGCTTCAAAGGACAGCGCTTCTTGGGCGGCATTAGGGTTAATATTGGATTCCATTTCACAAAAGTAGGGGTCAAAATGCAATAAAAATCAATTCCTAGATAAAAACCCTGAATTCACTATTTTTCAATATTTTAGCTTAATAAATGCGCATTTTATGTGTATAAAATGATTCAATTTTGCCTTCATTCCTTTCAATTAAATAGGATTTATATGAAATTAAATTTTTTAATACTTGGGCTTCTTTGTGCTGTTGGTGGGTTTGCTCAAAGCACCATCAAGTTTGATGCCGTTACCCATAATTTTGGAAAAATAAAAAAAGGAGTTCCAAAAACAGTAAGCTTTACTTACACCAATGTAGGTAGCCGACCAGCAGTGATAGAATTCGCCACTGCAGAATGTGGTTGTACAAGTCCAGAATATAATCAAGGACCATTATTGAATGGGAAAAAAGCAACAATCAAAGTTACCTATAATGCAGAAGCAGTAGGTGTATTTAAAAAGAAAGTGACAGTGAAATTTGCAGGAGAAAAAGAAGTCACACAATTGGTTATTGAAGGCGAGGTATTAAAGTAATTGACTTACCGTACATCATTTTTCCGGCTCCGTTCATAATTATTTAACCTTAATCTTAGAAAGAACTCGCATAACTGCAATAATTTTGTATTGCAATAGTGAGGGTTTGGTTTTAACTCAATATAGCAAGCAATCGTAAACGCCTGTTGTTTCTACAACGGGCTTTTTTACGCGAATACATTAACCTAACAGGGACAAAAAAAGGGCCCCGATAAATCGGGGCCCCATAATATAACTGGTTCGTTAAACTATCAATTAGTCAACATCCCAGAAAATTTTCGTTGCTAAAGGATCAATTGTTCCTTGAGCAGTTACGTTCGCACCATTAGAACCTAATTCAGTTCCAGGATAGAATAAACGTAATGGTCTTTTTGCATCTGTAACATAGTTTTTAGACTGTGGAGTTACAGGGTAGTTATTTTTACGATATTCAGACCATGCTTCTAAACCATTAAAGTTTGCATAGCATAACCATTTTTGATAGACAATGGCTTGTAACTTATTAGTAGAAGCTGCAAAGTCAACATCTTGAACACCACTTGCTAATAATCTTGTAGCATCAGCTGCAGAAGCACCTAAAGTTCTATAAGACTCTTTAACACCAGCCTCATAATAAGACTGAGCAGTTCCAGTAAAGTTGATTGCTGATCCGTAACGTTGCTTAGCTTCAGCTAAGTTTAATTGCGCTTCAGCAGCAGTCATTAAAATGTAAGGCTTATTGAAAACACCTCTTACTAAAACAGATGGGCCAGGAGCACAAGTTGCAGCAGGTAAGTAACCAGAGCTAGATCCGAAAGGAACACCTGCATAGTTAGCTGCTATTTCATCCTTAGTACTTACACCTGGATTAGCTTGATTTTCGTTTCCAGCAGCATAAAACAAACGCTTTAAACGAACCGTATCACCAGTTGACTTTAAAGTATTGATTAAGAACTCAGTGCCTCTTGGCCAGTTATTATTTGCTCTTCTAGCATTTGTCTCACTATAACCATAAGTGTCATAGAAAGGATTAATTTGACCAGCAGAAGCAACATAACCAGGGTTTACACCAGCATCTGTACCAGATAAAATTCCAGTACCTTCAGCAGCAATCTTATTCACTTCGGCAGTGATATAAGCATCTCTTCCGCTTATTTTAGCTTGACGCATTAAAATACGCAATTTTAAAGAGTTCGCGAATTTGATCCAGTTGGTAGTGTTACCCTTAAACATAATATCAGAACTTGTATAAGCACTGGCAAATGTATTTGCTTTTAAGTCCACGATTGCACCGTCTAATAAAGTAATTAAACCTTCGTAAACAGTTTTTTGATCGTCAAACTTAGGTGCTAATTTGTTCACCCCTTTCAATGCTTCAGAAAAAGGAATGTTACCGTACAAGTCAACTAACTTTTGGAAAGCCAACGCTTGCATTACTTTAGCAGGGCCTTTTAAATAAGGTTGCCCAGCAGCATCAGCTGTATTAATTACATATTGATAATCATTAAGGTTATCATATGTGTTATCCCAGTAGTTAAAGTCGCCATTGGTAAAGTTGTAAGCGAACAAAGTAGTACTAATGATATAACCATTAGACTGTGTCCATTGCCCACCCCAGAACATACCAGTTTCATTAGGTGCAACCATGTTAATGGCTGATTGGTTCAATGCATTTGCAAGAACGAACGCAGGCGTTGCGGTTGGAAGTGAATTCGGGTTGGTATTGACATCTAAAAAGTCTTTTTTACAACCTGTTCCCACAAGAACCAAAAACGCGGCGATATATAATTTATTTAGTTTCATATCTATTGTTTTAGTTAGTGGTTATTAAAAAACAAAGTTTACGTTGAAACCAATTTGACGTACAGGTGGAGTTTGGGCAGTATTACTAATACCTAAACCGTTACCACTTGTATAGCTGAATTCAGGATCAGTAAACTGATTCTTAGCATCCACTATTGTAAATAAGTTTCTACCATAAATTGCTACATTAGCAGCTGAGAAAATCTTAGACTTTTTAACAAAAGAAGCTGGTAAATTGTAAGACAAGTTTACGTCTCTCAATTTGATAAACCAACCTGGAGCTACGAAGTTCTCAGAAATCAAACGATAGTTGTTAACCCATAAAGCGTACTCAGGTTCACGAACTTGAATAGACGTGTTAGGTACATTCGCTCCAGAAACTGGATCGATATAGTATGAATTAGCAAAGATTTGGTTTCCTCTGTTTGCAGTCCAAGCACCAGATCCTGTGAAAGTCATTTGACGACCTAAGTCAGCATACATAACGTTACCACCACGGTATTCAAAGTTAAATGCTAAACGGAAATCTTTGTAAGATACAGTAGAACCTAAGCCAACCATATCACGTGGTAAAGTACCACCTCTTTCAGTTAATGCAGTATTTTGAACTGGGTAACCAGTTGTAGGACTTACTCTTCTACGGCCAGCTTCATCATAAAAATAACCATTGGTTTTCAAGATTGGGAAACGCTTTCCTAAGATTACGTTTGAAGTTGCGTAAGAATATCCACCATAAGCAAACTGTGTAATACCAGGATATAAACTTTCAACTTTGTTATCGTTGTAAGAATATCTGATACTCATATCCCACTTCACTTTAGTTTCACGTAAGATTTGAACTTTTAAGTCAGCCTCGTAACCAAAGTTATTTACTTCACCTACGTTAATTAACAAGTTAGAGAAACCAGTTGAGTTGGGTATTTTAACAGTTAATACCTGACCTTCAGATTTTTGAGTATACCAAGAAAGATCCAAGTTCACTCTATTTTTCAAGAAGCTAAACTCACCACCCACCTCAATAGCAGTTACGAACTCAGGCTTTAAATTAGCATCAGGTAAAGTATTACCAACTGTTAAACCTACGTTGTTGCCATAAGGAAAGTTAGTTCCGTTGTTGTATTGTAAATCTAAACCATACAATGGAATGTTGTCATTACCGTTCTTGTTATAAGATCCACGTAATTTAGCATAGTTCAATACATCGTTTTTGATAGAAGGAATCGCATCGGTTAACACCAATGATAAAGCCGCACCATAATACAAGTATGAATATTGATCTGTAGCTCTTGTTGGTTTAAAGAAACGAGAAGTTGCATCATAACGAGCAGTCATGTTTAAGTTTAACCATTCCATTCCTTTTAAGTTCGTGTTTAAATCCGCATAATAACCAAACTTACGCTCAGTTGTATTAGATTCAGCACCCGCCAAGTTACCTTGTCTGTTAGAAATGTTGTATACATCAGGAACCACAATTGAACTAGATGAAACTGAGATTGACTTTGTATAACGTTGGTATATAGAGTAACCTAAAGTCATTTTGTTTTGTGTGATACCTAAATCTTTTTGTAAACGAGCTTGGAATTCATTGTTTAACACATTCTCTGTTGAAGAATAATCTGTTACACCACCTAACACATCAGAGATAGCGCGGTAGATACCAGGATAGTCATCATAACTTGTCCAAGGATCAGGGATATAAGCTGAGTTCTTAGCCCAGTCTGAGTATTGGAATTTCTCTTGTGTATTTTTACCAGTACGAGAGTTGTTCATAATACCTAAACGGTTGTACAATTGTAACCATGGGGTTGCACGATAGTTGATGTCGAAGTTTCCAGAGAAGTTTGCATCCTTATATTTAGCACGGTTAATATCCTTGTTAAAATAAGGGTTATTATAATAGTCATTATAATAACCGTTTGGATTAGCAAACTTATTAGTTCTCCAATTTCTCATGGTAGTTAAATCTACCCAAGAAGCGGTGTTGATGATATCATTTTGGAAATCGGCAGTAGTTCTATCATATACAACTTGTGTATACGCAGCATTAAAAGTTGTAGAAACTTTACCGTACTCTCTTGTAGATTTCACACGAACACCAGTTCTATCACTTAAATCACCTGGTACAATACCATTGATTTTTTGATTTTCAACTGATAAATAGTAGCTGCCATTATCGTCACCACCTTGGAAGCTTGCTTGGTTGTTTGTAGAAACACCAATGTCAAAACTTTTTTCACGAACATTAGGAACATTAGAATAAGGGATTACCAATTTGCTACCGTCTTGTAATACACGACCAGCAATACGTTGACTACCATCATAAGCATCACCATATTGTTGGTTTTCATAAGATCTCCAGTTTTGCTTAGCACGGTAAACAGGATCCGCGTTATAACCAGCTTCACCAAACGAATATGGATAGTATTGAGAACCAGAACCATACTTGTCTTGGAAGGCAGGTAAGAAACTAATTTGCTCAAAGTTGGTTGTATTTGAATACTGAATTTTTAATTTTCCTTTGTTACCTTGTTTAGTTGTGATAACCAAAGCACCGTTAACACCGGCAGATCCATACAATGTAGCCGCTTGACCACCCTTAAGGATAGAAACGTTTTCAACATCATTTGGATTGATTAAAGCTAATGCAGTTGCGGTAGTTTGCATACCGTCAATTACTACTAATGCCTCGTTATTACCAGTTAATGAACGGTAACCACGCAATACCACCTTAACGGCAGGATCAACACTGTTGTTTACAGTATAAACCGCTAAACCAGAAACCTTACCCGCAAGGGCTTGCGTTAACTGAGGTGAGCGACCTACTGAAAGTTCATCACTAGAAACTTTTGCGTAAGAGTATCCAATCTCTTTAGATTTTTTACGGATACCTTGAGCGGTAACAACTACGTTATCAAGCTCATCAGCTTGACGATTCAAAACAATACTTAAAGTAGTTGCAGTTGCTTTCACTTCTGTAGAAGCGAAACCAGTAGCACTTACTTGCAAAGTTGCGTTTGCAGCAGCATTAATTTTGAAGTTACCATTGGCATCAGCAACTGATGCTGATGTTTGACCCTTAACTTTCACTGTTGCATAAGCTACACCAACGCCTTTTTCGTCTTTCACCGTACCGGTTACAGATCGAACTTGCGCACTTGCAGTAGCAAATACTAAAACAGCCAAGAAGAGTGAGGTTACAATTTTCTTCATTTGCTTTTTGTTTTACTTAAGACTCTAAGATAGGAAAAAAATTAAACGAATGTTAATGATTAGTTAACATAATTAGCATTGTCTCTAATTATATGCATCATTATTGTAATATAATATTGTTTTACAATGAATTACATATATAATTATATAATTAATTAAACGAAAATTTTCATAAAAAACTAACGAAAACATAAGAATTTTAAAAAATCGCATAAAAAAAATAAAAAAAGGCGTAATTAATTGATAACTACGCCTTAAGAAATTATTATGATAGAGAAAAAAGTTGAAATCAACTTCCTCTGGAACCACCCGTTTTAATTGGCTTTTTATTTGCTCCCCCCGATGATTTTGTGTTGGCTTTAGCGATAAATTTTGAACTTCCTCCTGCTTGAGGCGTTGTTTTGGTAGTTGCAGCCGCTTTTTTATCAGCTACTTTTTTATTAATGGCAAATCCCATGATTATTTATTTAGAGTATAAATGTATAAAATTTAATTCGAAATACTATAATTATGAGATTACGACCATTAAATTATAAATCATATTTTAATATAAACACCCCTCTGAATTCTGCTTTTATTTTTTCTACAGGATATGCATATTCATTTATATACCAATCAATTCCGCCCTCGTTCCATAAATAAGGATAATGAGGGATATAAATTGCTTTAGCAAGATCACTTAATAATTGCGCTTGTGTAAAATCTATTTCCTGAATTTGTAGTGCAGAAGTCATTCCAACAAAACTACATTTTTATAGTGCTCATGCCACCATCTACATGTAATATTTGCCCCGTGATCCAACTTGATTTTTCAGACAATAAAAAGCATGCCATTTCCGAAATATCCTCAACCGTTCCTACTCTTTTTAGTGGATGTCTTTGTGCATTAGCTTCCACTTTTTGCTCTGTATTTAACAACCCTGCCGCCAATGGTGTATTGGTTAATGAAGGCGCAATACAATTCACTCTTATGTTAGGTGCAAGTTCCGCCGACAAAGCTTTTGTTAACCCTTCAATGGCTCCCTTTGAAGCGGCTACCTGTGTATGAAAATTTAAACCTAATTGTACTGCTACCGTTGAAAATAAAATAATTGAAGATGCCCCACTATTCTTTAATGCAGGCAATGCCGCCTGAATTACTTTTATGGCACCACCAACTTGTAAATTAAAATCTTGCGTAAAATCACTTGCTTGAATTCTTGCAAAAGGTTTTAAATTAATAGAACCAGGACAATAAATTAAACCATGAAGTGTATCTGGAATAAAACTATAGTCATTGGAATCTTCTAAAACATTTAAATAATGAACACTTAAATTTTGAGCAGCCTCCATAGGATGCGTATTAAAAGTTCCCATTACATTATGACCTTCACCAATTAATTGATTTACGATTGCCTTGCCAATTCCTGAAGATGCACCCACAACTAAATAATTACCCATGACTATATTGTTTTAAAACATAACAATGAATAGTATAAAATGTTCGAATGTTAAACGAATAAGTATTAGACAGATAGCAAGCCGGCCTTGTATAATTGTGTAAATGGTTTATTGTCCCAACATAATTCAAAGCCCTGTAACCCAGCATTTGTATAGCTTTCCTTAATTTGAGCATAACTAAGTCCATTGCCTTTATCTATACTTAACAATGGTAATAAACGCATAAACCAGTTACCTACTTCCGGTGAGAGGTTTATACTTAACTGCGTTTTATTGGTTTGAAAATGCAGATTCATTTCTTCCCATTTATTTCCTTTTTTGGAACGATGTTCAATTGTGCAAGTTGGCATTACACCAGCCCAAATAATTTTTTGATAATTGTTCTTGATTAATTCGGGCTCCTGTAAAGCATTAAAAATATAATTATTTGCAATGGAAGTAGATGGCACTTTAAAATCAAACCATTTTTGCAAAGGCAATTCAAAACAAGTACCATGCATATAATTTAACAATGCTTTCTTTAATCCAAAACCAAAAATTTCATGATTGGCTCCCGAAGGGTCAATATGTTCAATATCATTGTTTGCAAAAGTCCCAATCGCTTCGGTCACTTTTTTAACACTATACTTTTCAGGTGCTAAACCAACAGGACTGTGCGCTGTCATAGTAAACAAATGCCAAAAAGCAGATTGAAGTGTGCCCGTTTCAAATAGTTGCCTAACCATTTCCAATGAATCAATGGTTTCCTGCACTGTTTGCGTTGGGAAACCATACATCAAGTAGGCATGTACCATAATTCCGGCATCCGAAAAATGCTTGCTTACTTTTGCAACCTGAGCAACCGTAATTCCTTTATTTATTAACGCTAGCAATCTATCGGAAGCTACTTCCAAGCCACCGCTTACTGCAATACAACCCGAAGCTTTTAATAATAAACATAAATCACGCGTAAAACTTTTTTCAAAACGCACATTTGCCCACCAACTCACTACCAATTTTCTTCTTATAATTTCAATAGCTACCGATTTCATTAACGAAGGGGGCGCTGCCTCATCTACAAAGTGAAAGCCATGTTCTCCCGTTTTATTAATCAACTCCTCCATTCTATCTACAATTAATGAAGCTGCAATGGGTTCATATGTTTTGATATAGTCTAGCGAGATATCACAAAAAGTGCACTTGCCCCAATAACAACCATGGGCCATGGTTAATTTATTCCATCTTCCATCACTCCATAAACTATGCATTGGATTTATTACTTCTATCGCAGAAATATATTTATCCAACAATAAATCATCGTAATCTGGTGTTCCTACTTGTCCTTGTTTGTAATCCGAACAACTTGTATTGTTAATATAAGCAACTGCACCATTTACTAGCGTAAAACAACGCTTTAATTCATTTTGTTCTTTTTTGCCATCAATATGTTCAATTAAAATTTCAAGTGGTGCTTCGCCATTATCTAAAGTAATAAAATCATAAAATTCAAATACTCTTACGTCGCTTAATGATCTTAATTCTGTATTCGCAAAACCCCCACCCATAGCTACTTTCAGGGTAGGATAATTCTTTTTTATCCATTGGCCACATCGCAAAGAAGTATATAAATTACCGGGGAAAGGAACGGAGATACAAACTAATTTTGGATTTACTTTTTTTAATCTTGGATCCAAAATTTGAATTAAAATTTCATCTAAATAAGTAAATGGTTTTTGTAAAGCATTGTATAATTCATCAAATGAATTTGCAGACCTTCCTAAACTTTCAGCATACCTACTAAATCCAAAATGTTCGTCAATATTTTCTTTTATAAAATCACTTAAATCTTCCAAATACATGGTAGCAATATGCTTTGCCATATCCTGTTTACCCATACTACCAAATGCCCAATGCATATCATCTATTTGTTTAAATCTACTTGCCTCAGGTAAAAAATGTCTGGAACAAATTAAGTGTGCTAAAGTATTGGACTTGCCTTGCAAAAAAGAAATGACTTGATCAATGGTTTTTAAGTATGCATCCTTTAATGTAAGCATTCGCTTACTATTGTCTGACAAAACGAATTGTGATTCATTTTGCAGTTTTCCGTCAACGGTCTTAAATAATTTTTCAAGCCCCTTTTTACTAAATAACTCAATGGTTACCTCAATCCCTAAATCGGCCTGCACCGACGCTATCCCCTTGGTGTTAAAAAATCCCTTCAAGTATGCCGTTGCTGGATAGGGTGTATTTAGCTGAGTAAATGGTGGGGTAATTAAAAATATTGGGGCATTCAAAGGAGTTCTTTTTAGTAGCAAAAGTAAGGGTATAGACTAGTTGATTAGAAATAAGGGCCATTTTTTCCAAAAATCATGCCAATAAAGGGGGGTAGTGTTTATATATATTATATTTTATTTAATGTATAAGTTAATGAAAATTAATATAAATGAAAATAATGATATTATATTATTATTGATATTGGGAAATATTCAAAGTTTGGAAGGTAAATATGCCTTCGGAATTAAGCAATTTTAACGAAATAATAACTAATTTAGTCATTCGAAAAAAATATAAATTATGAGAAAATTTGTCGCTATCCTTTTATGCGCAGTTTTAGCAGTAACTCAAGTTACCGCACAAAACAGAACAGTAAGAGGTAAAGTAACGGAAGACGGGAAAAAACCTGTCGCAAATGCCTCTGTCTTAGTGAAAGGTTCTACTTTAGGAACTAAAACTGACGACCAAGGTAACTACACAATTGCTGTTCCAGCAAATGCAAAAGTATTGTCATTTAGTGCTTTAAACTTTGAAACACAAGAGCAAAGCATTGGATCTAAAACAGAGATCAACGTAGTATTAACTGCAACAGTTTCTGAGTTACAACAAGTAATTGTAACCGGTTATGGTACCACTAAAAAGGCAGCCAACACTGGTTCTATTTCAATTGTTAAAGCTGCTGACATTGAAAACTTACCATTTAGCTCTGTGGATAAAGCATTGCAAGGTAAAGTAGCAGGTTTACAATCGGTTGCTTCTTCTGGTCAACCAGGTGCAAGCCAATCCATTTTAATCCGTGGTGCAAGTTCAATCAACGCAAGTAGCCAACCATTGTGGGTTATCGACGGAGTTCCTGTGAATGCAGGTGACGCTTCTCGTTTACAAACAACTGGTAACTTATTAAGTACATTAAACCCTAACGATATTGAAAGCATTTCAGTATTAAAGGATGCCGCTTCTCAGTCTATCTATGGTAGCCGTGCTGCGAATGGTGTAATTGTAATTACTACTAAAAAAGGTAAAGGCGGTAAAACTAAATTCCGTTTTGATACTGAAGTAGGTAGCTCTGATGTTGCTTATCAAAATCCTAAGTATTTGCCTTTGGATGCAAATGAGTACATTAACCTAACAAGAACAGGTTTAATTAATGCCGGTTATCCAACTGCTACAGTTAATGCGCAAGCAATTGCTTTAGGAGAAGGTAACGGTATCAATTTTAATTGGTACGACAACGTAATGAGAACGGGTCAACAAAAGCAATATAACTTAAGCGCTGAAGGTGGTAATGATAAAACTACATTCTTTTTATCTGGTGGACATTTCTTCCAAGAAGGTACTTCTATCAACTCTCAATTAAAAAGAACAAACATCAACGTTAGAATCAATAACAAAGCAACTGAAAGATTAAATATTGGTTTTAACTTGAATGCTGGTAATGTTAGCCAAAGAGCTCCTTTGAATGGTGGTGCATTTGGTAACCCATTATTAAGTACTTACTTCTTATTACCAACATACTCTGCTTTCAAAGCTGACGGTTCATACAACTATGTATTGAATGGTGGTTTACATAACACAGTAGCCCTTGCACAAATTGATAAGCGATTTTTACGCCAAACAAGTGCAAGAGGTAGCTTATCTGCTGATTACAAAATTTTAGATAACCTTAAATTTAGATCAGTATACGGTGTTGACTACAACAACTTAGAGGAGGATCAGTACAACAACCCACAACATGGTGATGGTTTAGCGTCAAATGGTCGTGCTTTTGCATACTATACACGTTACTTTAACTATGTATGGACAAACACTTTAGACTTCACTCAAAATATTACACGCAATGGTGACCTTACTAGCGCAACTCAAATTGGCTATGAGGCTCAAAAATCAGCTGGATATTTTTCTTCATTACAGTCTCAACAGTTCCCTCCTTCATTGTCGTTAACTTGGCCAGCATCTGGTGCGAGTCCAACCACTTCTAGTGCAACGATCTCTGAATACACTTTTGAATCTCAATTCGCATCTACTAACTTAAACTATCAAAACAGATTCGTTTTATCTGGAAGCTTCCGTCGTGATGGATCTTCTCGTTTTAGCAAGAACAACCGTTATGGTAATTTCTGGTCAATTGGTGCTACATGGAATATTGATAGAGAGAAGTTCATGAACAATCAAAAAATATTTGATCAATTGAAATTAAGATCTTCTTATGGTGTGAACGGTAACGCAGGTATTGGTAACTACGATGCTCCTGCATTGTATGGTTTTGGTTTTAACTACAACCAATTACCAGGTTCTGCTCCAACAAACGTGGGTGACCCTAACTTAACATGGGAGTTAAACAAGCCATTCAATATTGGTCTTGATTTTAGCGTGTTAAAAAATAGAATCAATGTAACAGTGGATTGGTACATTAGAAAGTCTGAAAACTTATTATTAAGTGTTCCATTGTCTAGCACATCTGGTTTCGGATCTGCAACAAGAAACATTGGTGCGATGCAAAATAAGGGTGTGGAATTCTCTATCAACATTGTTCCAGTGCAAACTAAGGACTTACGTTGGGACGTAGATTTCAACTTAGCAAATAACAAAAACAAAGTTACTAGCTTACCAAATGATGCAGATATCGTTTCAGGTAACTACATTTATCGCGAAGGGGTAAGTATTAATACTTTCTTCTTACGTGAGTGGGCTGGTGTACACCCAGGTACTGGTGATCCATTATGGTATGATACCGACAAGCACGGTGCTTCAACAAACGTTTACCCAGGTGCTAGTGCACGTATCTTAGCTGGTCAGGCTTTACCTAAATTCTTTGGTTCTTTAACCAATGCTATTAACTATAAAGGCTTTACTTTAAGTGCTCAATTGTATTACAACTTTGGCAACCAAGTATTTGATACATGGAGAGGATATTATTTAGGTTCTGGTTTTGGACCAACTTTCAACAAGGTTAAGCGTCAATTAGACGCATGGACTACTCCAGGTCAAATCACAGACGTTCCTAAATATGTTTACGGTGGTAACAAAAACTTTAATAGTGGTTCTACTTACAACTTGAATGACGGTAGCTTTATTCGTGTAAGAGATATTCAATTTGGTTATAATGTTCCAAAATCAGCTTTAGATAAACTTAAATTAGGAAGTGCTAACATTTATGTGAGAGGTACTAACTTGTTTACTTGGGTGAAAGATAAAAATTTACCGTTTGACCCAGAACAAGGTACTGGAAGCTCTACCAACTTAAACGTGTTCATTCCTAAAACAGTTACTGTTGGGCTTAGCCTAACTTTCTAATAAAAGTTAAATACAAATAGAAACGAATATGAAACGATTTACAATAAAAAATATGATAGTAGCAACAGCGTTATTGCTATCATTAGCTTCTTGTGAAAAGAGCTTCTTGGAATTAAACCCTCCAACCTCTTTGACACCAGAATATGCATTAGCTACGGAAGCTGACTTACAGGTTGCTTTACGTGGTGCATATGCAGGTTTAAAGAATACTGCCTTATATGGTAGATCTTTACCAGTATTAGGTGATATCATGGCTGATAATACATATCAGTCCGTAACCAATACAAACCGTTACACTGCATTTAACTTGTATAACTATACAGTTACTGATGGAGATGTTGCTGGTTTATGGAATGCATCTTATACAGTTATTTTACGTGCAAACAATATCATCAACTCTAAAGTTGCTGATAATGCAAACGTATTACAATACAAAGGTGAGGCTTATGCAATTCGTGCATTGGCTTACTTTAATTTAGTACGTTATTTTGCTACTCCTTACACACAAGATCCTACTGCATTAGGTGTACCTATTGTTACAGTGTACAACCCTGACTTAAAGCCAGGAAGAGCAAAGGTTTCTGAAGTGTATGATCAAATTAACAGAGACTTAGTACAAGCAACTACTTTAATGACGAAGTTTACAAACTCTTCTCAATTTAGCAAGTTCGCAGCTAGAGCTTTACAAGCAAAAGTATACTTAACTATGGGTGATATGGCTAATGCTAAAACAGCTGCATTAGATGTAATTGCTAATAGTGGTTTCACTCCAGTTTCTTCAGCTGCACATGCTGGATATTGGGCTGGTGTAGCTCCAAGAACTGATAAAGTTGAAACTTTATTTGAATTGTCTTTCGATGCGGTTGCAAACAACGCATTTGATGCATTGGCTTACATTTACTTACAATCAGGTAACTATGGTGACATGTTATGTTCAACTGAGTTATATGGCAAGTTTGATGCAGCTGACGTAAGAAAAGCTTTATACGCAACAGGTACAAGAGGTGGTTTAGCTTCTGTATTTGTAAATAAGTTCACTTCATTTAGTGGTGACCATACAGATACTAAAGTAATTAGATTGTCAGAAATGTACTTAATTGCTGCTGAAGCTTCTTACCCTTCAAATACTGCTGATGCTTTAAAATATGTTAATGAAGTTACTAGCCGAAGAGGTGCTCCTGCAATTACTTCTTCTGGTGCTGCATTATTAGAAGACATCATTTTAGAAAGAAGAAAAGAATTAGCATTCGAAGGTGAGCGTTATCCTGATATGCAAAGATTAAAAAGAGGTATTACACGTAGTACCGATTACCCAGCTTCAGCAAGATCAATTGATTTCTCCAACTTTAGAAGATTGATGCCAATCCCTCAAGGTGAATTGGATGCGAATTCAACCATCAAAACACAACAAAATCCAGGCTGGAACTAATCCTTCCCCTGCAATTTTATATAGAAAGGCTGCCTTTATGGCGGCCTTTCTTTTTTTAACGAATTATTTTTCTAAAAGTGCATGAAAGCAATTAGTTTTAGGTTCTAATAAAGGAATATGAAAAAGATAATTGTTTGTACCTTACTTTGCTTTGCGTTAGTTAATGTAAATGCGCAACTATTACAATTGCAAGACCCCGTTTCGAGCAAAAATTTTAATCCCGAAAAGTATGCTGGAATAAGAGGAACTCCTTTTTTACAAGAAAAGTGGATACATGGTGCGGTTACAACTAATCTTGGAATATACAATGATCTTGAATTGAAGATAGACTTATACGATAATGCCGTTTTTTACAACAATGGAGGAGAGCCGTTTGAATTGGTTGATAAAATTGTGGAGGTAAAGTTATTTCCAAAATGGCCTGATAATAAATATGAGTTGGTCTTTACAAAAGGCATGAACCAGGCAGGATTAAGACCCGATCAATATGTACAAGTTTTAGTTGGGAATGGTGCCGTTCAGTTTTATCGTTCTGATATTAAACAAGTATCCGAAATGAGTGAGATTAATGCAGGCATGGTAAAAACATTCTCCAACACAAGCAGATACTATATAAAGAAAGGTGATCAGTTTAAATTCATTCGTTTGAATAAGGAAGATGTAATGGCCTTTTTAATAGATAAAGAAGCAGATGTAAATGCAATCATTACTGAGAAAAAATTGAACCTAAAAAAAGAGGGTGATATTGCTCAGGCAATCCAAGCTTATAATGGCTTGCCATAATCCAAGGAAGGTAAATCTGGGTATTCAAATATTTCTTTAGGATTATAGGCAGTTCTAAAGTCTTTTTTCAAAGTATGCACTTCTAGTAAATTGCTGTCAATTTGATGATTGGCTAAACCCATTATTTGAGAAGGCTTCAAAATAGGTTGTATCCATTCAGCAGCTTGTTGCTCATTTAATATAGTAGGCATTCTTTGTTTCTTATTATGTATTTGAGCCATTAAATCATTAGCCTTTGTAGTAATTATGGAAAATGTATCCATCATTTCTCCCGATTCAGCATCAACCCAGGGTTGATAAATTCCTGCTATAAAAAAATAAGGTTTATCCTTAACTGTAATATGATAAGGATAGGCAATGTCTTTTTTACTGCCCGATGGTGTTACATGCCTCCATTCATAAAAACCAGAGGATAATACCAAGCATCTTCTTTTTAGTGCTGGTTGTTTAAATAATCTACTCTCAAATAGTCTTTCAGCAGTTGCATTTAAAGTGTTAAATTTTTCCCTTCCTTTCATCACATCTAGCATGCTATTCACCCACGGAGCAATGAGTTCCCAATGTGCTAATTCAAAAACAAAGTCAACATCATTATTAAAATCGCGCGCGTTGTTATTATCAATCGCTTTAATAATAGCCCAGTCACCATATTCAAACCCACTTTGAATAGGCCGTTGAATTGGCGGCAATTCCTTGCTTACCCCATTGAGGGTAATTTTGGTGCCTTTTTGAATATTGATACTGTTATAGTAGCACATTAAAAATTAGTTTATACTGAATGCTTATTCTCTTCCAATATAAAAAAATATTCGATTGCTTGTGTTTTTCTTTGTTAACTAGCGCTGATAAGTAGTAGTCACTGCAACGCCTGCAGTATCAGTTAATATAAAAGTATATTTATTAGTCGCATCCCAACTATACCTTACATACCCATTTTTAGTGCCTCTTTTATAAGTTAATAAATATCCATTGCTTCCTACAGAAGCAAAATCAGTTATTATTGCTCCACTTAATGGACTTGTAGCGGGTCGAACTGGTTTTGTAAATGCTTGAGGTATCACTTGATTTTCTGGCGCGGTAGTGGCTGGATCTAATGTAACTTTTCCTTTCATGGCTCCCACAACATATGGATAATCTGTTGTGCCGTGATAATGATAATTGCCGTTAGTCCCAACGTGTCCATGACATGTATCAAGTGTATTCATGCTACTACCATCTGGTTCTTTAGCCCCATAAACAGGAAAACCATCTACAGCAAAAGCAATAGGCTTAAGCCCATTAATTGTTGATAAATGTAAGGGCGCAGCATGATAATGATAATCATCCCCTCTCCCGCAATGTCCTCCCCAATTGTCTAATTCACCAATTTTATATGAGTCTTCCCCTCTATTATTTAATGCATTAAAAATAGGAATTCCATTCACAGCAATAGCAACCGCTCCCTTCATTAAATTCGTTTTGGTGCTTAATGGTACAGTTGCATAAACTGGTTGCAATGGAATAGACCAACTATTTGTTCCACTATATGGTTGAGTAATAGGTACTTGCTGTTGCCAACTTGTAATACCAATCATCATATTATGATTTGGAATACCTGTAGAGGAAACATAAAAATAGGTATCGTCCCAACTAGTGCCTACTGCAGGTTTAAATCCGGAAAATGCTGAGTCTAAAAATGAAATAGTAGTTTTAGGAATTACACTCACTATTGGGGAAATTATTGGATTGGATGTATTTACGGAATCAGATTTACTACATGCAATTAAAAGTGCAAGCATAAATAAAAGACCTGAAAAACTTAATCCCCATTTTGAGTTTATTATATAAGTTCTGAAAAATGTATTATTAATCAAATTCAGTAAAAGAAATATAATAAGTAATGAAAAAAGAGGAATAAGTTGATATAAACTACTTTTTTTCGGTTTATTGGTCAAAGTAATTGGCTTATTTATTTCAGTGTATTTGTTAACTTTTAATTTAGCCAATTTTTGATCCTGGGGAATTAAAGAAGATATTTCAATTGATTTGAATTGACCATTTTGTTGCTCAAGAACGATTTTATTCTCTTTAAAAAAAGAGAAATTACCTTCAATAACCTCCCCCGTTTTTAATCGCCATGTGTTAAAAACGGTTGCTTCTCTATTTTGATAATGCCCACCTGGATGAGCCATTATATTATTAGAGATAAATAAAAAAAGGGAGATGCATAAAATAATAAATTTTTTCATAATTATGGTCTAGTATAGGATACACTCATTATTGTACTATCTACAATTTTATTTCTTATTCCTGCTAATAAAATATCCATTGTTACTTGGGTATTAGGTACCGAAATTGTTGGAAGAGCATTTAATGCGTATAATGTTAATACATATATTTTAGCCCCAGGGCCTTGTGAACAGGGAGGTGTATAGGTGGCTTTCCCGTCAACTGTATTTATGCCAAAAACACCTATGGACTTGGAATTATCGGGTATTGAATTGACTGTTGAGGAAATATTATAAAGCACTAAATAAACATGCTTTTCCCCTGTTGGCGGTATGGTATGCATGGTAATTGCATAATTAGTGGTGCTAATTGGGGCATTTGACCACTGCAAACCAGGAGACACACCCAAACTATCACAGGTAAATAATTTAGGATATATTCCATTATTGGAAAACCCATTTCCATTGAATTTCAATTGATTAGCAATAGTTGGGCTGGTACTTGAAGGGGGTGTAATGGTAACCTCAGAGGATGAACTTGTACTTTTTTGGCAACTTCCAAAAAATATGGCTACTATAAATATTTGAATTAATTTATGCAAAATCAAGTTCTTTAATAATTTGACCACATTAATTTGAATAAGTTTAAATCAAATTAAACTTTTTTTTGAACAATTGGTCTAAATAAAAAAGCGAACACTAGTTTGAGAAAATTTATCTATATATATTTAATAGGCATTTTTTTATTAGTCTCTTGCAGTTTGTTAAGTCAAACTTATTCGATTATTTTGGCAAGACCCACAGATAAATCTATTACAATAAGCATTCTTTTTGATCAAAATGTAGATTTTTATATTGAGTATGGAACAAGTACAAATTCATATAAAAACTACACAGATACAAAGTATATAAATGCCAATATTACAAGTACGAATGAACTAAATAATTTAAATCCAAATACAAAATATTATTATAGAGTAAATTATAAAACTAAAAATGTAACAAATTTTTTAAGTAGCCCAGAATACTCTTTTTATACTCAACGAAGTATAGGTTCAAGTTTTACTTTTACAGTTGAGTCTGATGAACATCTGTACGATAAAAAAGGGATAAGAAATATGTATCAAGTAACATTAAATAATCAAGCACTTGATAAACCCGATTTCATGCTTTCATTAGGTGATATATTTGGAGATGACCATTATCCAAATACAATTACATCAAAAGAATTAGATTTATTACATAAAGACTATCGTCAATACTTAGGAAGCATATGTCATTCTATTCCATTTTATATAAGTTTAGGAAATCACGAAGGGGAGAATGATTTTTACTTAAACCAAAACCCACCCAATAACTTGGCAATTTGGGGTACTTATTGGAGAAAATATTACTACCCAAATCCATTTCCAAACAATTTTTATTCAGGAAATACAGATATTGAACCTTATGGAATAGGAAGCCCTGAAAACTATTATGCTTGGACTTGGGGAGATGCATTGTTTGTTGTGCTTGATGCATATAGGTATCAAAATAAAAATTCAGACAAGCCTTCAAATTGGGATTGGACTTTGGGACTGAAACAATACACTTGGCTGAAAAATACGCTAGAATCAAGTACATCAAAATATAAGTTTGTTTTTGCACACCATGTAAGAGGGCAAGGAAGAGGCGGTATTACAAATGCCAAATTATTTGAATGGGGAGGCTATGAGGCGGATGGAAAAACATACGGATTTGATAAAAATAGACCTGGTTGGGGAAAGCCCATACATCAATTGTTTAAAGACAATGGCGTAAATATATTTTTTCAAGGGCATGACCATTTATTTGCTCATGAGATATTAGACGGTGTGCATTATCAAGAAGTGCCTATGCCTAGTGACTCTACCTATAATATTGGGATGCTTGCAAATGCCGATGCATATACTTCG
Source organism: Sediminibacterium sp. (assembly GCA_023263235.1). Next base: position 29,319 of record JALQXE010000086.1, read on the forward strand.
GATACCGTAGATGGCACAGGTCATATTAGCGTAAATGTATCAAGCTCTTGTGTAAAAATTAATTATATAAAAGCATACCTACCAAAAGATACTTTGGATGGTAAACATAAAAATAGAGAAATCGGATTCAGCTATGTAATCGGGAATTGCTTAGTCACTGGGATTGACGAGATGAAGAAAGAGTTGACCATGGAAGAAGTGAAAATATTTCCTAATCCTGCATCAAGCATTATTCAAATTATTTTAAATGACCCAACAAGTAAATTTGAAGCTAAATTAATAGATGCATTAGGAAATGTTGTATTAAATAGTAATCAAAAAACAATAAGTGTAAGAAATATACCTGATGGTGTTTATATTATATATATTCAAACAGAAAAAGGTTATAAGAGTCAAAAAATAATTATAAATAAATAAAATGAGAAAACTTTTATTCATTTGTTATATATTAATCTGCATTTGTGCTAAGGGTCAGAATTATACCGAAGTGCTTGGCAGACCTACCGATACTTCAATAACAACTAATATTTTATTTGATAAAGCAGTTAATGTTTATTGGGAATACGGATTAACGAGTGGTAATTATAGCTTTAATACTCCTATTTATACAACAATCGCAGACACACCCATTGAAGTAAATATTAACAACCTTGTTGCAAATACTAAATACTTTTACCGAACTAAATACAAATTAACTGGAAGTAATAATTATATCAGTGGCGCTGAACATTATTTTCAAACACAACGGAAACCAGGTTCAATATTTTCATTTGTAGTGGAGGCAGATCCTCATTTAGATAGTAATTGTGATGCAGAATCTTATAAACTTACATTGCAACATATGTTATCTAAAAAACCTGATTTTATAGTTGATTTAGGAGATAATGCCATGAGTGACAAACTTCCGGTAATAGACAGGGCTTCTATAATTGATAGAACCTTACTATTTAGAAAATATTTTAATGAGCTTACTCATTCGGTTCCTTTATATGTTACTTTAGGAAATCATGAAGGAGAGTTAGGATGGTTACCAAATACAAATCAAAATAGCTTACCTACAATGGCTGCATTAATAAGAAAAACATATTTTCCTAATCCATATCCTAATTCATTTTATTCTGGTAATTCCGTCAATGAACCAATGGTTGGAATTAGAGAAAATTATTATGCATGGGAATGGGGAGATGCATTATTTGTTGTAATTGATCCTTATATGTATACAAAATCAAAACCTGAATGGGGATGGAGTTTAGGTCTTGAACAATATAATTGGCTTAAAAAGACATTATCGGGTAGTAAAGCAAAATTTAAGTTTCTTTTTAGTCATCAACTTGTAGGAGGGTCAGGAACAGAGGGAAGAGGAGGGTCAGAATTTGCACATTTATATGAGATGGGTGGTCGTAATACAGACTCTTCTTTCGGCTTTGCTGCAAATAGACCTGGTTGGGATAAACCAATACACTATTTGTTATACGAAAATAAAGCAAGTATATACTTTCACGGACATGATCATTTATTTGCTAAACAAGAAAAAGATGGAATAGTATATCAAGAAGTTCCTCAACCTTCATCAAAGAATTTAAATACAATTACAGGTTCCGCTTATGGTTATGTAAATGGAATTTTATTGCCCAATAGAGGATATATATATGTTACTGTAAGTCCCGATAAAGCACAAGTAGATTATATTAGAACTTATTTACCAACGGAAGAAAATGCAACCAGGAAAAACGGAGATATTGCTTACTCCTACTCCATTATTCCAAGTATAGTTACGGGCATCAATGAAATTATTAGCAATGATTTTGTAAAAATATTCCCTAATCCTGCAAATAATAAAATAATAATACAAGGGAAAGATAATATTACAAATTTTCAGATAAAAATATTGAACGTAATGGGTGAGGTTATTTTATTAAGTAACAAAAAAGAAATTGATATTTCCAATTTACCCAATGGTATATATTTTGTAAATTACGAAAACGATCAATTTATCTCAAGTAAAAAAGTGATCATTCAACACTAATAAACATCTAAGTCTGCTCCATTTACTACTTTACCATTATACTTGGATTTTACTTCATCCAATATACTTTGCAAAGTTGAGCCAAAAGCTAATTGATGATTTAAAATTAATAGTTTAGGTTTTACCCTATTGGCAATATCCGCAACTTGATATGAGGAAGTGTGAAAAGTAGAATGATAAGCCTGCCATCTTTGAGTACGCTTTTTTAGTCCTGTATCCGAGTATACTTCATGAATTAAAATATCACAGTCTTTGGCATACTTAATTAAATTTTCACTGTAAGTGCAATCCCCAGATACTACAATTTTCTTGTCCTTGGTTTGAAACACAAACCCAAAAGCATTTTCCCACTGACCATGTTGCACTTTAAAGGCTGTAACGGTAATATTACTGTCATTATATATTTGCCCTTCCTTAATCTCATGCGCGTATACCTTATAAGCAATTGCATCTCCTTTTTCTAACCCATTTATGCGCATATCAATGTCTTCTTTGTAAGCCGACATTATATTTTCAGTCATTTTTTTTATTCCCTCGGGCCCAAAAATGGATATGGGTGCATTTCTATCTAATACGGCTGGCGTTAAAATTATATCGGCTAGGCCAATGGTATGATCTGAATGTAAATGGGTAATAAATAATGTTTTTAATTGCGCGGCTTCCAATGAGGGGAAACCTAATTCTTTTGCTTGTGATGCTCTCCTAACAACCCCAGGTCCACAGTCCACTATATAGGATGTATTATTTACTATAATTGCCAAAGCAGGACCAGATTTATTAGGATCTGCAAAGGGTGAACCAGTTCCCAAAAGCACTAGTTTAGTGCCTACATCCTGGGCTATTAATTCGTTATACGAGCCAATTAACAGCAACATTAATAATGAATATATTTTCATTAACACTTCCCCTTATTTTTAAGATATTATATTTTAAATATAGTAAGAATTTGCGAGTTGACTTAAATGAATTAAATTTAAAGACAATATGAATGCCATGAAAAACATAATTACATTATTGAGCATAATGATTGCCAATAACTTGTTTGCCCAAAATAATTTAGATGTAAGTTATTTGTCCTCTGGAGGAAAGTTAAAGTCGCTCCAAGCCATCATGGACATTAGGCATTATGATATTAATTTAGATGTAAATATTGAGCAAAAAACCATTCAAGGGAATACGATTGTTACCTTAAACCTATCCAAACAAACGGACACTATTTTATTGGATTTAGTGCATTTGTTGACTGTTGAAAAAATAACGGTAAATAAAAAACAGGTTAGTTTCGAACAAAAGGATGACAAAATATATATCACCTCCAATATTGGATTTAATGTAGGTAAACAATTGGTGGATATTAAATACGGAGGAGCTCCTCCTGTAGCGGTTCGCCCCCCTTGGTTAGGTGGATTTACATGGGCGAAAGATAGTCTTGGCAATGACTGGGTTTCCATAAATATTCAAAAAGAAGGTGGTAGAATGTATTTCCCATGTAAGGACCACCCAAGCGATGAACCAAATGAAGGTGTAAGTATGCATATTACCGTTCCCAAAGGCTTAGTGGTAGCGGGTCCTGGACTTTTACAAAAAACAACATTCAAAAATAATAAAGCAACTTATTTCTGGAAAACCAATTATACTATTAGTAACTATTGTGTCATATTTAATATTGGTAAGTACAAGGTTGCTAAGGACAGTTATACAACAATTAATGGCAATGTAGTTCCCATTGAATTTTATGTATTGGAAGAAGATACCATGCACGCAAGAAAATTAATTGAAACAAAAATTAGAGACACTAAAATTTTAGAAAAATATTTTGGGGAGTACCCATGGTATAAGGAAAAGATAGGTATTGCTGAAGTACCTAATTCAGGAATGGAGCATCAAACCATGATTACATTTAATAACAAATTTGAATATCGCAACATAGGCGGCCATGAATATTCTGACAACCTATTTCACGAATATGCACATGAGTGGTGGGCAAATAAGGTAACAAATAAGGACTGGGCACATATGTGGATACAAGAAGGGATTGGCACTTACGCCGAAGCTTTAGCATACTATGACTTAGGTGGACAAGAAGCATATGATGCTAAAATGGCTGCGTTTAAAAGAAGTATAAAATCTAAAAAGCCAATGGTAGGTGGCGAGGAACTATCAGAAGATGAAACCTATGCGGGCAATGATATTTATACAAAGGGCGCTTTTTTCATGCATAGTCTTCGTTATGTGATTGGAGATGAAATATTTTTTCCAACATTAAAAAAATTAGCAACCGATCCTCAATATACTTATGATAATTTTGTGGTGTCAAATGACGTAGAAGCACTATTTAGTAATGCTGCTGGATACACTTTAAAACCATTCTTTGACTTTTATTTAAGGACTACAAATACCTTAGACTTTAATGTAAAAGAAATGGGCTTCCAGCAATATCAAATTTCGCCAGCAAATTATATAATGGATTTGCCTGTGGATATTATGATAAACAATAAAATTGAAAGGAAAATTATGGTGAAGGATGGTTTGAAAATTACAAGCCAATACACGCCCATCATTGATCCAAATGGATTTTATTTAAAGAAAGTAGTATCTCAATAAAATTAAGGTAAGGAGGTCTATTTAGAAAGCCAATGGAAAGTATTTAAAGCAAACTGCTTCCAATCATAGGCTGTCACTTGCATTCCTGCCGAGAACTTTTGGCCTGTATTTGTTTTTATGTACATGGCTGTAAAACCATTGCAGTCTCCAAATGCCGCTACTTTACCTTTCCCTACATTACCAGCTAATCCTTGTGAATTTCCCAAATTTGCAGGCAATCCCCTATTCCATTTTTTCATTTTCTGTGAAAGTAATTTCATTGGTCACCTCAGGTTTTGATCCAAACAAAAAAGGCATAGCTGGACTAATCACCACAATTTTATATTTAGCCAAATAATCTTTTGTAAATAATGCAGAATCTATCTTTGGTTGATAACCATCATTAGTAACCACATCCATCAGTGGTTTTATCAAGCCCATCTCTACAATAAAATTATGATGCGCCGCATCAATCAACACTTGAGGTCCCTTTCCTTTTTTGAATTTAGGATGCGTAACACTTGCATTAAATGGACTATCATTTAACATTTGTGTATTAGCCTTTATGCTAAAGACAAGAAAACAAAGGAAAATAAAATATTTCATAAGTAATACTTAGTTTGTTGGCGCAACAGGTCCTTTGCGCATTGCTTTTACTTGTGCTGGCCATTGAATAGGCTGTCCTGTTCTTTTATCCGTTCCTAAGTCCGCCTTATCTCTTGGGAATATTGCATTGTCCTCACAAGCCATATAAACTAACATTGCTGTAAGCATCGCATTATTTTTTAAATCATCGAAAATGATTTTATCATATGTATCTCTATTGGTATGCCATGTATAATTAAAATAAGACCAGTTTAAAGCGCCCAATGAAAAGCCTGGTGCGCCTACACCAATAAATGAAGCATGGTCGCTTCCTCCGCCTCCTGGCATACCGGGGAAAGTGGTTTTAATAGAATCCTTCATGCTATTTGGCACTGCGGATAACCATCTTGTCATAAATTCTTCGGCATGTTTAAACCCTTGACCAGAAATATTTACAATTCTTCCTGTACCATTATCCTGATTAAACAAAGCTTGTAATTTGTTCACTATTTCTGGATGATCTTCCACAAAAGCTCTAGAACCATTTAAACCTTGCTCCTCACTACCCCAATGTCCCACTAAAATGGTACGCTTAGGATTAGGATACACTAATTTCAAAATGCGCAAAGCTTCCATCATGGTTAAAGTACCTGTTCCATTATCGGTAGCACCTTGACCACCATCCCAAGAATCAAAATGAGCCGACATCATCACATATTCGTCTGGCTTTTCAGTTCCTTTAATTTCTGCAATGGTATTAAATGTTGGCACTACACCTAAATCTTTTGAATCGGTTTGTATGCTAATTATTGGATTATCACCAGACTCCACCAAACGATACAAAGTTCCATAATCTTCTAATGCTATATCCACCGTTGGAACTTTAGAAGTATAGGCATTAAATATTTTATCTACTCCAAAACCACTTGACCAATTACTAGTTAAAATACCCACTGCTCCTGCTTTTTCTAATATTATTGGAAGCATTCTTGATGAATATCCAGTTTTGCTTAAACGTTTACGCCAAGCTTCAGTTTGTTCAGTTCTTTCTTTTTTAAGCTTTTCAAAAGATTCTTTTGTCGAAAACTGTTGCCAGTTATCGTCTGGTCTTCCCGTTGGTTGATGCATTGAAATCATCACAAATTTTCCTTTAACATTTGGCAACCAATTTGCAAAAGCTAATGAATCGGCCACATCTGGTATAATAACAATTTCAGCTTTTACTGCTTTGCCTTTTGTTGAAGGGCTCCAGGATAATTGTGTTCCTTCTAAACTTTTAACTCTGGGCGATAACATATCAATATGTGTTATACCACGCTCCCATCCTTTCCACTCACCCCATTGTTCGTTACGTGCCGTTATGCCCCAACTTGTATATTTTTCTACCGCCCAATCATTTGCTTTTTTCATTTGTGGCGTTCCCACTAATCTGGGCCCAATACCATCCAATAACTCATGCGCTAATGTTTGTAATTGAGAATTCTTATTTTCTTCCTGAACTATTTTTTCTATTACCGACTGCGCAAATAAAGAATTTGCAGAAAAAATAAAGGCAATCACAAATATTTTAGTCATACATCCCGTAAAACTAAATGGCTGTTTTTGATTTGTTCTCATGAACTAAATTTAGGTCAAAATCGGGTAAAATTTCACCATAAATAACAAAATATCAGATTAAATGGGGGCTATTTGATATAATATATTGATTATTTAAATTATATTTAAAGTACTTTAATCAACCTCAAAAACCAAAAATTATGAAAAAACTATTTCTATGTTTCCTCGTAGCAACTTCTTTGATTGCTTGCAAAACCGAAGAAAAGAAAACTGAAACAACTGAACAAAAAAAAGCTACCATTGAACATATCTATAAACCAACCTACACGGACAATTTTAAAATTGGAGGAGAAGGTAATGTTTTGTTAGCTGAAAAATTTCACCAAGCGATGTTTGCAAAAGACTATAAGACTTTAGCAGGATTTTTAGCTGACACTGCTGTATTTTATATGGAAGATGGAACTGTTGTGAAAGGCAAAGATTCTTTGATGAAATTTGTTGAAACAAATTTTTCAAAAGTTAATTTTAATAATTTCAAGCAGGTTGCAAGCATACCAGTGATTGGTGAAAACGGACACGAGTGGGTATTAATTTGGGATGAAGCAGACGTTGAAATGGATGGAAAATCTCAGAAAGTACAATGGCAGGATGGATTTAGATATTCTAATGGAAAAATTGTTGCCATGAACGGTTTTGTTAGATATCCTAAACAATAATTAAAATAAAGTTTTTAAAAGTGAGAGGCCTCTATAAATAGAGGCCTCTTTAATTAATACAACTATCTTAAATCATTAAATTTTTTAGTATAAATAGCTAAAACACCCGCTCCCCCACTACCAGGTATTTGAGCAGTTCCAGGAGGCCAATATTTAACAAGTGCTACGTCGCGTGGATATACTAGATTAATAAAATCTCCAGCTTCCTGCTCATCTAAATAAATAAGAATAGGACTTGCTGCAGTTATTGAGTTTCTTCGCATAGATGTAAGAGACACTCTTCCACCTGCACCAACCGTAACCATTAAGCCTGCCATTTTACCTTGTATATATTGTAAAATGGGGATGCCTATACCAGTATTATTAGGAGGTTCGTTTATAAGATCTAATGTTCTTGCAACTGACATATTTTTAAACATGCCAGTTGCATATTCCTCATTAATTTGCTTAGTGGTTCGCTTAATCGTATTTTTAACAAGTACTGTTTTCAAAGTCAATGTAGCGTTATTAAATGCAAGGTCTACATCTTGTTCTGTTACCACTTTTATATTTATTGCATAAATTGGTTCTTCTATAGCGGTATCTATAAGTAAAGCCCCTTTTGAAATTCCATTCACTATCCTAAAGTATTGATACATAATAACCGTATCAAGTTCATTTAAAACCTCCAGCTTTAGTTTTTTCTCAATGATATTGTCATCTTTTAATTGCGGAATAATTGCAGTGAAAATAATGGTATCTCCAGGCACATAACTGGTTTTGTTTGTTTGTAAAACTATTTTATCGGCAGACTGTGCAAACAGGTTCGAAAAAAAACAAGTCACTAGAACACAAATAAAGAATACTCTCATACAATTGAATTAACGGTGGATTAATTTTTTAAAAAATGTTGCCCGTTTCCAAAAAACGCTTTACCAAAATTACTACAATGGTTATTACATGAATTATGTAAAATCGAATAATGAAATAAATCATCTGAACTTTTCCGTAATTCATAAAAACGCAGCTTACAAGATTGCAATCTATGCCTACTCCTTTGTGAAAAGGTATAGAATCCCTTAATTTTCAATAGCTAAAAGAGGAATAATGAAAGTATTTTACTATTTTAAAGTCTTAATATACATCATGAAAAAAATATTTTTAATTGCTTTAACATTTATTTCTTTGGCATCTTCTGCGCAATTGCATAAGAAAATTAATTTTACACCTAGTAATTATTATTCCAATTTTTCAGGAGCTACTCCCCCTGCATTCATCATAAAAACAGGAGATACCATAGTTACAAGTTCAATTGATTGTGAAGGATATGATAAGCATGAAAATCAAGTGATAAAAAAAGCAATTAACCCATTAACGGGGCCTTTTTTTATTGATGGTGCGGAAGAAGGTGATGTGATAAAAATCACATTCACGGATATAAAGTTTAGCAGAAATACTGCATTCACATTGCCATACTTTCATGCAAGAAGTATGCATGATAGCACTACCAAACTTGCCAATAACGATTCTGAAACTGTTGTATGGGATTTAAATATTAAAGACAAAACCGCGTCTTTACATGAAAAAACAGCCCATTTAAAAAACTATAAAGTAGCTATAGAGCCATTCTTGGGATGTGTTGGATTGGCTGCCCCTAAGGATCTAATGATTAATACCACCGACAATGGTCCATTTGGTGGAAATATGGACTTTAATAGAATCAAGAAAAATGCAAGTGTTTATTTACCCGTTTATCATAAAGGAGGTTTATTGTATATTGGTGATGGTCACGCCCAACAAGGCGATGGTGAAATTAATTTATGTGCCTTAGAAACTTCCTTAGATTATTCATTTGTGGTAGATATTATTAAAAAGCCAATAAAGCAAATTGCATATCCAAGAGTAGAAGATGCTGAATATATTATGACGGTGGGAATGGATGCTACTTTGGATAATTCCTTAAAAATTGCAACAAAAGGAATGTTAGATTGGTTACAAGAAGCCTACGACCTAAGTATTATTGAGGCAACACAGGTAATGGGTACTGCTTTAGAATATAAAATTACGGAGATTGTGGACCCAAAAGTAGAAGTAGTTGCTATGATTAAAAAGAAAACTTTAGCAGGTATTAAAATGAAATAAAATGGAAGAAAAATCAAAGATTATTCGCTTATTAAATGAATCCGTAGAACAATTCAATGCAATAATTGATACTCTAAATGAACAAGAGTTTGAAGTAAATATAAACCAAAGATGGTCAGCAGGTCAGGACTTGGTTCATTTAGTAAAGCTTTTAAAAATTGTAAATATTGCATTTTTAATCCCCAAACCCATACTGTATTTATTATATGGAAAAAACAAGCGCGAATCTAAATCACTTGAGGCACTTAGAACATTATACAAGAATGCTTTAGTAGGTGGCGCTAAATCACCGAGCTTATATATACCCAAACCAGTTCAGTATAAGGATAAGCAATTTTTAATGAACAAACATTGTAAGTTAAATGATTTATTTGCCCAAAAAATTAACAATCTATCTGACAAAGCATTAGATAGCTATAGATTACCACACCCCATTTTGGGAAAAATAAGCTTAAGAGAACTAGCCATTTTTACATCATTTCATACTGTGCATCATATTGAATTGTTAAAGTCAAAGTTGGGGAAATAATGGAGCATTTGGGAATTTCATAGTTATTTTTTAAATTGTTAGTATAAATAATATCCATGAAATATGTATTCGGTCTACTATTAATTTTATACTGTTCAAGCTTTATTAGTGCACAAGACACCTTAATTAAAAGGTCCGGTGAAAACATACCTGTTAAGGTAATTGAAGTAGGAACATCAGAAGTGAAATACAAAAAATATGATAATCTAAATGGCCCAAATTTTACCGAACTAAAATCAAATTTATCTTTGATTATCTATCAAAATGGTAGTAAAGATGATTTTAGCAATTTTGTTAATGAATTTGTTCATGGTCAAAATGATGCATTAAAATATTACCAAGGGTATAAATATGCAGGAACCGGTACTTTGCTAACAACTATGATACCTATTTCAGGTGTTGGATTTAGTTATTATTACTTTGTAAAACCTTCATCCAATCCGCCAAGAGATGAAAACTTAGGCTACCCTGATAATAACTTGATGAACAATCAAGAATATGCAAGAGGTTATGTGCAAAAAGCACAACAAATAAAAAAGAAGAAGGTGTTAAAAAACTTTATTATTGGTATTGTATTGAATTTAGGTATATCAATGGCATTCTTGACACCTCATTAAAATTAAATTCATTTTTAATGCTACCATAAAAGAAAAAAATAAGTGAGGAGGTAAATAATTGAGTTTATACATGAGGAATAGAAAAACTAATTTTATTTATACTATTTTTTTCTTTTTTAAGATATTCAATATAGTGTTGAGCAATTGGACTCATTTTCTTTTCTTTCAACCAAACCAATCGCCATTTAGTAATTATTGGCAAACCTTTCGTTTCAATGATCTTTAACTTACCAGAAGCTATTTCTGATTTAATTCCAATAATGGGCATAATGGAAATACCAATGCCAGCAATAACAGCTTGCTTCACGGCCTCATTAGATGTAAGCTCAATTTTCTTTTTTGTATGAAATTTATTTTTACCAATAAATTTTTCCATCATTTGTCTGGTACCAGAGCCTTGCTCTCTATATATAAATGGCTTGCTATCAATACTTTTCTTATTATTCATGATTTCTTTCGCAACTTCTTTATTGCCTACTAAGTATAGCTGATTTTCCATTAATTCAAGTTCCGTAACATTTAAATTGTCTGGTAAGATAGAAACAAGCGCAAAATCAATTTCATTTTTTTCTAAACTTGATACCACTTTTGTTTTATTCGTAACATCCATCAACAAATCAACATCAGGATGCGCATTTAAAAATTCTGATAAAAAATAGGGCATTATATACTTTCCAGTAGAGACTATTGAAATTTTCAATTTCCCCGTATAGTTGTTATTATATCCAAGGCTTTTATAATTAATAATTTCAAGTTCGTTTAAAATATTCTCACAAGCACTTGCTATTTCTCTGCCAAAATCCGTTACGTATAATTTTTTATTAATAATCTCAGTTAATGGAAATTTAAAATCCTTTTGGAAATTTTTTAATTGTATTGAAACAGCAGGCTGGGTTAAATGCAAATCATCAGCAGCTTTGGTAATACTGCCAAACTCAACAACTTTTAAAAATATTTTTAATTGGCTAATGGTATAATTCATAAAATATATTTATATCAAAGATAATAAAGTTAAATATATTTTATAACAAAAAACAGCTCAAATTTGCACTAAGAAAATTACCAACTATGAAAATATATGAAATAAAATCCTTTGTTTTCTTGATGTTATCCATTGCCTTTATCATTGAAGCATTTTTAACTAGAAATGCCATTGATAGTCAATTATTTGCATCCTTAGGAATCATTTCAGGCGCTATGCTATCAAAAATTATATCAAATAAAAATGCAAAACCAAATGAAAAATACTAAAAAATTAAAAATTATTGATGGTAAATACAGTTTTGATGAAGCGAAAGATATTTTGATGAATATGTTTTTGTCAAAAATAAACTTTCATAATATAAAAAACTGGAGTTCGCAGGAGCGTTATGGAAAAATGGACGAAACGGCTCAAGTAAGAATACCAGAACTAAGGAACGAAATTCAAAAATTGAATGAAATTTTAAATGAAGCTAAGGTTAATAATAAAAAACTAGTAATCCACTCCGAAATTAGCATTTCGATGATAGAAATTGAAGAAAAATGTTTAAAGGCAGAAGTTTAGTCATAGCAACTAAGCACGAAAAACAAAAAGTCATAGCGCCTATTTTAGAGAAAGCATTGGGAGCAAAATGCTTTGTAGCAAATGATTTGGATACGGACCAACTAGGCACTTTTACTGGTGAAAATGAAAGAAAGGATGACCCTGTAACTACGGCCCGAAAAAAATGCTACTTGGCAATGGA
>JALQXE010000116.1 GCA_023263235.1 Sediminibacterium sp.
ACGACCCGTTAATCCCGTGTCACCATGTGGTCCACCAATTACGAACTTACCTGTTGGATTAATATGATACTTAATGTCGTTGTTAAATAACTTAGCGTATTTCTTATACTTTGCTTTTACTCTTGGTATTAAGATTTCAACAATATCTTTTTTGATTTTAGCCAACATCTTTCCTTCTGCATCAAAATCATCATGTTGTGTACTTACTACAATCGCATCAATTCTTACCGGCTCGTTTTTGTCGTTGTACTCTAAAGTAACCTGAGACTTTGCATCGGGTCTTAAATATTTAATTTGCTTGTTCTCTCTTCTTAATGCAGCAAGCTCAATTAAAATTTTGTGCGCTAAGTCCAAAGCCAATGGCATATAGTCATCGGTTTCATTGCTTGCATAACCAAACATCATCCCTTGGTCACCCGCACCTTGCTCTTCTTTTTTCTTTCTATCCACCCCTTGATTAATATCTGCCGATTGCTCATGAATAGCGGATAAAATACCACAGCTATTTGCTTCAAACATATATTCACTCTTCGTGTAACCAATTTTCTTAATTACACCACGTGCAATATCTTGAACATCTAAATACGCTTTAGATTTTACCTCACCAGCTAATACTACCTGACCCGTTGTAACTAAGGTTTCACATGCCACTTTAGATTGTGGATCAAATGCTAAAAAATTGTCAATTAAAGCGTCAGAAATCTGATCCGCTACTTTGTCTGGATGTCCCTCAGAAACACTCTCAGATGTAAATAAATAAGGCATATTCTTTTATTTAGATGATTGTTGTAAAATGCAAATATATTAATAAATCTTAATGATTATAAATCGGAATAATAAACATGTAAACGCATTCTAAATCTTGAATGCCTTCCTCCTCCAAGTCTTACACGTCCCATTGCAGGTTGATTACCCAATGAAGTATTTAGATAATCTGTGCCCGATTGTAGATTATTGGGATAAGCTGGAACATATTTAAGTGAGTCATTCACAGGAGCAAATAATCTTAAATCAAAAATGGTGTCTTTCCTAGATACAACACCTTGCATATATCTACTCAAATCAAAATTGTAACTCGCTACATTATTATAACCCTGAATTGACTTATAAATAAGTCGTCCTCCAAATTTTATAAACTGAGAGGAGTTAACTGTTCCTTGATAATCATTAGGTACATTTCTAATTAAATTGGCGGCGCTATCGAAAGCTGCTAAAAACAAATAATTAGGCGGTGTAAATTGAGATTCTAATAAACTAGGTGTCTCTGCTGGAACCTGCTCAGCAACTAGTTCTGCTCTATGAATAATTTTATTTGCGAATGTTTTTAAACCTGGTATTTTTATTTTTACAACAGTACCGGGACTAGTTTGTACATATACTAAAGAATCTTTAGCTACACCTATATGTCTTGCTGCTTCAGAACCAGTTCGATTTCGTTTCACAAAATTGGCATAACCATTACCGTAAAGTGAGAATTTGAAATAATCAACAATCGTATCTCTTGTTCCAGGAAATGATGTTGAATTTGTTCTATAGTATAATCCTAGCTTGGTATTTGTATCCAACAAACTAATTCGTATTAATGCATTTACACCCCCAGCAGAACTTGCACTTAATGAAAAGCCTGGGAAATAGGTTCTTAAGGCGGTATCACTCCTGTAGGCTGTAGTAGAATCATAAATTTTCATGAAAAGATCGGTGAAAGTTTGATTCAATGGAATACGAATTTGATTTTTAGTAGCCTCATATCTATTGATAACCGAGTCACGAATTTTTGTAAAATTCAATGTATATGGACTTGCCATACTTGCATCGGTTTTTAAATTATAGGCTTCCGGATAGTTGCTTGCAACCAATGTATCGCGGTTAATAGGTGTTGATGAACTTACTCTTTTCAAGTTTAAGACAACTGGCGTAGTAGAATCTCCGTAATATCCTTTGTAAGCCAACATTAAAACCGCTGAATCAATTACGATACTATCTTTAGAGCCTCTTAGATAAAATGGGAAGTAACTTGGGCTTAACTGAAAATACATGCTAGCTGTTGTAGCACCAAACAATGGGTCATTATTAATGACACCAACTACTTGTTCATCCTGCCCGTAAATTCTTAGTGAGTCAGGGCGGTCAACCGTTTCAGTTTCTACATCCAAAATAGTATCCTTGGTATTAAAAGCATCCATTGAAGGAAGTAATCCTAACCCCATTTCGGTAGTACCAATTCGGGTACAAGCTGTAAAAAGGAAACTTATAAATAAAACCGTCGCAATTCTTTTCACTAAAATATTTGATGCCATGAATTAATTTGTCTTTACTTGCCTGCAAGTTCGTTGTATAAATCTAAATACTCTGTTAAATCGGAATCCCACCCATTAAAAGGAACCACTTTTTTACCTTTTACAGATGAAAATTCCGTCACCAACTTTTTATCTATAACATCCGAGCCAAAACTAATAGCATCAGCATAGGAAGCACCGCCTCTAAATAAAGCCGCATTATTTAAGTCTTTGAATGGTTCCAAATCCTTGTCTTTAATATTAGCATTAATCAAAGCTTTCGCTAAAAAGTCTTTACTAAATTTTTCGTCGAATGTATTTGCTCCAATTGTGAAAATGACTTTTGAGTTGGAGAAAACCGGCTCTTTTTTAAAGGCCGTTTTAATATATGCTGGAATTAAACCTGTCATCCACCCACTACAATGAATAATGTCTGGAGGCCAACCAAATTTCTTAACGGTTTCTAAAGCACCTCTACAAAAGAATACAGTTCTTAATGCATTATCGTCAAACCAAGTTTCATTTTCGTCATGAAAAATTTGCTTGCGTTTGAAAAAATCTTCGTTTTCTAAAAAATAAACTTGTAAACGTGCATTGGGTAAAGATGCCACTTTAATTTGTAAAGGGTAATCATCACTGTCCACTTGAACATTGATCCCCGAAAGTCTAACAACTTCATGTAAGCGATGTCTTCTTTCATTGATCACGCCAAATCTTGGCATAATACAACGAACTTCTAGCCCACTATCATTACTCTTGATTGCCAATTTATTAATAATCTCGGCAAATTCTGTCAACTCTAAATAAGGTGACATTTCGGTCGCGATGTATAATATTCGTTTTTTTTCAGACATTCTTTTGGGTTTAACTCAAAACCATCTATGAGTTTGCGAAGGTACGAAATAGTACGCACTTTAAGAAACCCCTAAAAAAGAGGAATAAATAGCCCCCCAAATACCTTATTTATCACACAATTGATAGTAAATTGCGATACATAATAAAATCGTCCAGAAATGGGTAAATTCCTAAAAATAGCCTTCTTTTTCTTTTTAGGCATCTTGCTGATTTGGTGGAGTTTGCATCAAATACCCCCCCAGGAATGGGAGAAATTTACTGTTGCGATAAAAACAACCAAGTACTGGGTCTTATTCCCAGTTTTTATAATCCTTACTTTCTCCCACTTTTTAAGGGCGTTAAGATGGAGACTTATAATGGAGCCATTAGGATACAAACCCTCTATTGCCAATACTTTTTTAGCCGTACTCATAGGTTATCTTGCCAATTTAGCAGTGCCTCGTTTAGGTGAGGTATTAAAATGCACCTTACTTTCTAAATATGAAAAGGTGCCTGCCGAAAAAATTGTAGGCACCATTGTAGCTGAACGTGCTTTCGACGTTTTAAGTTTAGGAATTGTTTTTGTTTTAGCTCTCACCCTTCAATTTAATGTTATTCAAACGGGATGGAATGAGTTAAACGCTCAAAGTGCAACGCAAGCAAATGCTCCTAGTAACCATTACCTTCTTTATTCCGTGATTGGCCTTATTGTAATTGCCCTGATTTTAATGATCGTTTTTAAAGATAAGCTGCAAAAAACAATTCAAAGCATTAAGCATATTTTATCGGGCATTTGGGAAGGCGTCATCAGTGCTACCAAATTAAAAAAGCATAATTTATTTTTTCTGTACAGCTTTGGGATATGGTTCATGTATTTATTAGCAACGTATATTGGATTGTTTGGAACCGAGGGTACAGGAAGTTCATTTGCCACTGCAATTAGTTGTCTTGCATTTGCTAGCATTGGTATGATTATTACACCTGGAGGAATTGGCGCTTATGCTTTATTTATGGCGATGGTTTTAAAACTTAACGGAGTCAGCTATACATTAGGGCTTGCCAACGGTACCGTTCAATGGTTTGCACAATTTATTATCTTATTAATACTAGGTGGCGCAAGTTTAATTTTACTGCCTATCATCAACAAAAAAGAAATTTAGTATGCGATTTGTGGATGGATTCGAAAAAAAAATAATGAATATTGACCATGCAAAATCCTTGATGCATGCATGGAAAATTACAGGCAAGACTGTATCATTTACCAATGGGTGTTTTGACATACTGCATCCAGGACATTTATTCTCTATTGCACAAGCAGCAAAAGAGGCCGACTATTTAATTGTTGGTTTGAATAGCGACGCCAGCATCAAAAGATTAAAAGGAGCTGACCGACCTATTAATGATACTGCAAGCCGAGCAATTATAATTGCAAACTTAGCCATGGTAGACGCAGTAATTGTATTTGAAGAAGATACTCCTTATGAATTAATTACTCAAATTTTACCAGACGTTTTGGTAAAAGGAGGCGACTATACTATTGACACGATTGTAGGTGCTAAAGAAGTAATTGCGAATGGTGGGAAAGTAATTATTAACCCAATTGTTGAGGGATATTCAACAACTAATATCATAGAGAAAATAAAAAAATAAGTTATGGAATTTTTGAAAACATTGAAGTTGCAAAAAGAAAACGAAGGCACTTCAACGGGTATCACATTTTTAAAAAGCAAAGGTGAAATAATAAATAGTAATTCTCCTGTGGATGGAAATTTAATTGGAAGCGTTCATGCAACAGATAAAGAGGCTTATGAAAAAGTAATTGGCAGTGCGCAATGTGCATTTTTAGCATGGCGAAAATGGCCAGCACCGAAACGTGGTGAGGTAGTGCGACAATTAGGTGATGCTTTACGTGACCAAAAACATGCCCTAGGGCAATTGGTAAGTTATGAAATGGGAAAAAGTTTACAGGAAGGTTTGGGCGAGGTGCAAGAAATGATTGATATATGTGATTTCGCGGTTGGCTTATCACGTCAACTATATGGCTTAACCATGCATAGTGAAAGACCTTCGCACAGAATGTATGAACAATGGCACCCCATGGGTATTGTAGGTATTATTTCCGCATTTAATTTTCCTGTTGCTGTATGGAGTTGGAATGCGGCATTGGCATGGGTATGTGGAAATGTAACTATATGGAAACCTAGTGAGAAAACACCACTATGTGGCAATGCTGTTCAAAATATTGTTGCTAAAGTATTCGCAGAAAATCAAGTTCCTGAAGGGGTAAACAATTTAATTCAAGGAGGCCGTGAAGTGGGTGAATGGATGAGCCATGATGTTCGCATTCCATTAGTTTCTGCTACTGGATCTACAAGAATGGGAAAAGAATTAAATAAAGCCGTTGCGGGTAGATTGGGTAAAACAATTTTAGAATTGGGCGGCAACAATGCAATTATCATCACCGAAAATGCCGATTTAGACATGTCTTTAATTGGTGCTGTTTTTGGTGCAGTAGGCACTGCAGGTCAAAGATGCACAAGCACAAGACGATTAATTATTCATGAAAAAGTATATGATAGTTTTGTAGCAAAATTAACAAAAGCGTATCAACAAATTAAAATTGGGGATCCTCTTGACAGCAATAATCATATGGGTCCATTAATTGACAAAGATGCTGTTCAATTATATTTGAACAGCATTGAAGCATGTAAAAAAGAAGGAGGTAAATTTTTAGTAGAAGGAGGTGTCATTGAGGGAGCGAGTTACGAAAGTGGATGTTACGTTAAACCATGTATAGCAGCCGTAAATCCAAACTATGCTATTGTTCAACATGAAACATTTGCTCCTATTTTATATGTAATGAAATATAAAACCATTGAGGAGGCTATTGAAATTCAAAATAACGTTCCCCAAGGATTGTCTTCGGCAATCATGACTTTAAACATGAGAGAGTCTGAGTTATTTTTATCTGCGCAAGGAAGCGATTGTGGAATTGCCAATGTTAATATAGGAACAAGTGGTGCAGAAATTGGAGGGGCTTTTGGAGGAGAGAAAGAAACTGGTGGTGGAAGAGAGAGCGGAAGCGATGCATGGAAAGCATATATGCGTCGTCAAACCAATACCATTAATTGGAGCACAAATTTACCACTTGCTCAAGGCATTCAATTTGATTTATAGTTTTATGAAAAGAATCTTACTTGCAATTTTAATTATTTGCAATCACATAATTGTTTTAGGACAAGCTGCCAGTCCAAATCAAAATTGGCATTGGAAAGATTATACTGAACAAAAAGTACATGGGATTAGTTTATTTCAAGCATATCAAAAATTAGCGGGGCTTTCAAAAAAGCCTAGTCCAATAATTGTTGCCGTAATGGATGGTGGCATTGATACGAGTAATGTAGAAATAAAACCATTGTTATGGGAAAACACAAAAGAGATTGCTGGCAATGGAATAGATGATGATCGTAATGGATATACTGATGACATTCATGGCTGGAATTTTTTAGGTGGAAAAGACGGACGTAATATTGATAAAGCAGCCGACGAAAAATCTAGAGTATACCACCGATTTAAGCATAAATATGAAGGAAAAGAATTTGATGAGGACACCCTAACGCCTAATCAAAAAAAAGAATATGCAAATTGGAAACAAGCTGCGCTTGAAATAGAATTCTCAGATGAGGATGCAGCCAATTTGCGATACATATCTATGGCAACGAATGCCATTCAAAAAATGGGTAATACCATTTTAAAAGAAATGGTAGATACTAATTTTACGGTAGCACAATTGCAGTCTTTTCAGCCCATGGGCCGAAACACATTAGAAGCAAAAATGGCTTACTTAAAAACCTTTAAAATGATAGGCTTTGAAGAAGAGACTCCATATGCCGAAATGATTAAGGATTTAAAAGATTATGTAGAAGGCAAAGAAAAAGCATCCAATGCCAAATTAATCCCACCTGCACCAATACGTGGTGATATCATAAAAGACAATTATGAAAATTTGAATGATCGCTTTTATGGCAATAACAATATAACAGGCCCCAATGCAAGGCACGGCACCCATGTTGCAGGGTTGGTAGCAAGTGTACCTGATGAACAATGGAATGTTAACGCTTTATACCCGAATATTAAAATCATGGGTATCCGCGTGGTACCAGATGGTGACGAATATGACAAAGACATTGCTTTGGGTATCAAATATGCAGTAGACAATGGTGCGAAAGTAATAAATATGAGTTTTGGTAAATCCTTTTCACCAGAACAACAATGGGTGGATAATGCAATAAGATATGCTGCATCTAAAGACGTGCTTATTGTGCATGCTGCTGGAAATGAATATTATGATTTAGAAACTAAATCGGTTTATCCTAACCCCTATTCTAGTTATTTAAATGATACCGCAAAAAATATAATAACTGTTGCCGCTAGTAGTGATGAATTCATCAATAATTCTTTATTAACCGACTTCAGTAATTATGGACCAAGTATTGTGGACGTTTTAGCACCTGGCATTAAAATTTACTCTACCCTGCCTGGCAAAACAAATCATGGTTACTTACAAGGCACTAGTATGGCTGCTCCAATCGTGAGCCACATTGCTGCTATGATTCGTTCTTATTTTCCAAATTTAACTGCAGTAGAAGTTAAAAAGATAATTTTGCAAAGTGTATGGAAGCCAACCAACACAAATACTTCATATGAAGTTCCTCAAAAAGATACCACAAAAAAATTATCAGAAATTGCTTCCACCGGTGGTATCGTAAATGCCGCCAATGCAATACAATTAGCCAAAATATATAGTACCAATAAATCAAAAAAATAAAATGCCAAGACCCAGCGCCACCGAATACGGTAGTTTTTACCAAACCTATATTAATTATACAAGCGGAAAAGATTATTCTATTTTAGTTCAACAATATCATGATCGTATCACAGAATCCTGGGCTGCCATACCAGCTGAAAAAGCAAATTATGCCTACGCAGAAGGCAAATGGACAATAAAACAAATGTTTCAGCATGTAATTGATACGGAAAGAATATTTGCATACCGTGCATTAGCTATCGCCAGAAAAGAACCTGGTGCCTTATTGGGGTTTGATGAAAATGAATATGCAAAAAATGGAACAGCTTCCAATAGAAACTGGAAAGATATGTTAACTGAATGGAGAGTTGTAAGACAGTCCACTAATTTATTGTTTGCCTCATTTTCAGAAGAACAAATTAAAAGTATGGGCACTGCGAGTGGCCTGCCTATTTCTGTTAATGCATTAGGTTTTATCATATTTGGACATGCATTACATCATTTACACATTCTAAAAGAGCGCTATGATGTTTAATTGTATAGGGTTCTAGAATAAAAAAAAGCCTCCATTTGGAGGCTTTTTTTTATTCTATTCAAGAAATATTATTTATTGCCGTAAATATGAATTGCTAATTGAACATCTGAATCAATATTACCTACGCCGTAGTTAATACCAAATAAGGTTCTATCAAATGGGAAAAAAGCTTCAGCAAAAAATCCTTTGTCATCTGCATTTCTAATATTTGCATTAAAGGTAACAGGAGCACTTATACCATGTAATGAAAGGTCACCAGTAATTGTAGCTTTATCTGATTTAGTATAAGCAACCTTCGTAATTGTGAAAGTAGCTTCACCAAATTTTGCAATATCAAAAAATTCAGCAGAAGATAAATGTCCTTGTAATCTCTCTCCAGCAGCGTCCGTAACCTTAATGCCAGCAATATTAATCACAAAGCTTCCGCCAACTAATTTACCCCCATCAACTTGTATAGAACCCGATTTTAAAGGGAAAAAACCAGTATGAAAATCATTCTTTTTTGAACCCGTCCAATCAATCTTGCTTTTAGCTGCGTCTACAGTAAAACTAGTACCCGCTAATTTTGTTGATTTAGGAGCAAATGATAAAATAGCAATTGTTGTAAAGGCAAATGCTGCAAACATTAATTTTTTCATATTCAGTTGTTTATTGATTTAATAATTAAATATCCTATAATAATTTTAGACAACAAAGTTACAATTCAATGTTTAAACAACAAAATAATTTATTTAGTCTCTTTTAGACCAATTTTAGACTAAAAATCTGCTGTTTATCTAGTATCTTCGCCAAAATTTTATTTGTATGAATTTGCATGAATACCAAGCTAAAGAGCTTTTAAAAAAGTACAATGTTCCCGTTCAAGAAGGCGTTGCTGTAAAAAATGTAGCTGACGCAGTAGCTGCTTACCAAAAAATTGCAACTGAAACCAATAATAAGTTCGCAGTTGTTAAAGCTCAAATTCATGCAGGTGGTAGAGGTAAAGGTACCATTGTTGGAACCGACCAACGAGGTGTAGCAGTTGGAAAATCTGCAGACGATATTGAAAAATTCGCAAAAAATATATTAGGTGGAACTTTAGTTACTATTCAAACTGGACCAGCTGGTAAAGTAGTAAACCAAATTTTAGTTGCACAGGATGTTTATTATGATGGACCTCAACCAACAAAAGAATTTTACTTATCTATTTTATTAGATCGTACCAAGGGTATGAATGTGATTATGTATAGTACTGAAGGGGGTATGAACATTGAAGATGTAGCACATGATACACCAGAAAAAATATTTAAAGAGTGGATTCACCCAGGAGGTGCATTGCAAGGTTTTCAAGCGCGCAAAATTGCATTCAATTTAGGATTGAGTGGCGACGCTTTAAAAAATTGCGTAAAATTTGTAACTAATTTATACAATGCCTATGTAGGTTTGGACTGCGGCATGCTTGAAATTAATCCGCTATTTAAAACAAGTGATGATAAAATTATTGCAGTGGATTGTAAAATGAATATTGATGATAATGCATTAATGCGTCATCCAGATTTATTGGCAATGAGAGATGTTACTGAAGAAGACCCTACTGAAGTTGAAGCGGGTGAATTTAATTTAAACTTTGTAAAATTAGATGGCAATGTAGGTTGTATGGTTAATGGTGCTGGATTAGCAATGGCTACCATGGATATGATTAAATTAAGTGGTGGAGAGCCTGCTAACTTTTTAGACGTAGGTGGTACTGCCAATGCACAAACTGTTGAAGCTGGATTTAGAATCATTTTGAAAGATCCAAATGTTAAAGCAATTTTAATTAACATCTTTGGAGGTATTGTTCGTTGCGATCGTGTTGCAGCTGGTGTTATTGAAGCTTTCAATAAATTAGGAAATATTAATATTCCTATCATTGTGCGTTTACAAGGTACTAATGCCGTGGAAGCAAAAAAATTAATTGACGAAAGCGGATTAAAAGTTCAATCAGCAATACAATTGAGTGAGGCTGCTGCACTTGTTAAGCAAGCCGTAGCTTGATAATTTTCAGCCCATTATTCGAATTGATGGGCTTTGAATTATCTTCTAATAATTTTAAAATACCCCTGATGAATCAGGGGTGTTTTTTTTATTCCCATTTTTATTAAAAATAAAATACTACTTAAATCGCTCCTATAATTTTTAAGAGGTTACTTGTTTTACTTCTGTTAATGCGCTAAATGAATACACATGGCCTGTGGCTAATTCGACACATTCGATCCGAATTCGTCGCTTTTTACCACGTCTGAATATTTTACCATTGAGTGATTCAAACAAATTACCCTCAGCAATATTAGCCACCCATTCATAACCTTCTTTTTGAACCATATTATATTTTCTTAAAACCAATAATAATTTGGTTTCGCCATTTGCAGTTGCTGCTGGATTTAATAAAGTTTTTTTCAAAGCTTTATGAATATCCTCCGGAAAAACTCCCATTTGAATGAATGAAGCTAATAAGGATGCATAAATTGTTTTCCATTCTTTGCCATGCGCTTCTACCCTATTTCTATATTGTTCAAAACATAACAAATGGGCAAGTTCATGAAGCAGGGTGATTAAAAACTCATACTTATTTAAATTTCCATTAACTGTTATTTTATGATTGGCCCCTTCAAACGCATGACGATAATCACCTAATACAGATTTTCTTGCTTTAGTGACTGTTAGATGTACTTTGTATTCATTGATCCATCCAACAATGGTATCAAAAGTTCCTGCAGGCAAGTAGGCTTTGAGTGCATTCAGCGGATGTTCAACTTTTGCCAAGGGATGGTATTAAAATTTGTATAAACTAATGCTTTTTGATAGCCCACTTTATTTCAAACCAGGTATATAAAAGATAGATACCCATCGCGATAAGTAAGGTAGAAATACCCACTTTTGAATTTTGCGTTTTTGCATATACCAAGGCTGCAATTGCAAATACACCCATTTTAAATAAGGTTCCCAACATCACAGATCGCACCATTGCATTGGCATTATTTGTATCAATATTTTTTATGCGAAAATAACTCACTATTGCTATAAAAAATAACATAGTATTCACGACTAATATAAAATTATAATTCACGTCATATGCCAAATCAAGCTCCATTCCAATAAAAAAAATCAAATTGATGGATACAAAAAGTATAAAAATGGGAATCATTTTTTTGATATGCATGACGGTTATTTAGGTTGGGTATCTTTGATAATTCTAACTAAAGTATATAAAATAAATACACTTGGTAAAATCCAGATTAATAATTGCTTCCAATGCATGTATTCATCTCCTTTTTTACCAATGAACAATGCAATCATTAATCCTGCAATTAATTGTGTTCCCAAACCCAAATATTTTTGCCAAGAATTAATCATTGTTGTTAATCAAATGATGGTTGACGTTCAGGTAAAACCAAAGGCAATGTGTCCAATTGTTTGGTATTACCATCAGATAATACTTTTTTTAATCCTTCTAAATATTGCTCTTTGTAATGTAAAGTTTGCTCTAAAGAATCAGTTCTTATTTTTAGTAATTGAAGTGCAGTTTGGCTGTCCTTTGTTCCATACCCTGGGATGTAGTATTTAAGAGGGGTAAAAGCAATTAATGCAATTGTTAAACCCACTAATAATATAAAACTTACACTGAACCCAATATATACAGATGTTCTTGACAATCTAAATGCAATCACTTCATCATAAGTGTCATCGTTCATAATCACCAAACGATAGGTATTACTAGTACGTTTAAAAGTATTATTGTTGTCTAAAATTGGCATATTAAAAGTTACAACCTAAAGATACAAAATAAACAGAATTAATTGTATTTTTAATCCTCTTAAGAACTACTATGCAATTGTTGAAAATCCCTGTAAAAAAATGGCTTACCTCGCTTTTTATGTTAAGCTTTTTTTTCATGGGATATATTCATGTTTTTGGACAAGATTCTGCCAAATCAATTTTAGATATTAACAACACAAAATTGATTAAAAAAATAAATAATGCTTTAGACAGCAATCAAAAAAAAATAAATAATTTTTTATTCAAAAAAATTGAAACCGTAAAAAATAATGTAGATAGTGCAACAAAAAAATTTATTCCCTATGAAGAAGAGCGACCTCTTCCATATGAAATTTTATCCAAAAAAAAATATACGCTTACCCGACGTGCTTATCAAAATACTGTTTCAAAATTTAATTATATATACCACGCCAATGTGGAACTAAATGAAATTATAAAGGATGCGCGATTATATCTTCAAGATGATTACACCAACTTACTTTCTTTTTACGATTATGATTTAGCCAACACTTCTAAAAAAGATATAGATTCAATTATTTATAGATGCAATGCCAATATTGTATTACATGATTTGAGAAGCAATTGGGTAGATGATGCCTTTTTACTTTTAGCAAAAGCATATTTATTTCATAAAAATTTTGATACCGCTGGAAGTTTATTACAATACATCAATTATGCATTTGATGCAAAAGAAGCTGGTATGGATATACCAATTGGAAGTAATTTAAGAAACACCAAAGGACAATTTAGTATTGCTACAAAGGAAAATAACCGATTTTATGAAAATAGAAATATCAGAAATGAAAGTATGTTATGGCAAGCAAGAAACTATTTTGAAACAAATGCACTTAATGAAGGTTTGAGTTTATTGCAATTATTGAAAACAGATGCTCTTTTTCCAAA
>JALQXE010000031.1 GCA_023263235.1 Sediminibacterium sp.
TGTTAGAGTTTATGACAAAAGAATTAGCTGTAGAAGAAAAACAAATAGCTGATTTACAAAATGACTCTGCGGATGATGCTAAAAAATAAAAATAATGAAGGCAGTATTTAATAAAAAAAGTATTGAAAGTAATATAAAGAACCGACATTAACATTCAAGCAAGAATTAATGCTTTTTTTACCCTTGGTGACAAATATTTAAACCCCGAAAATGATGGGTTTCATGAAGCAAAATGGAGGGCTAATAATCAAAATGCATGGTTCTTACCAACGTTCATTGATCAGGCAAGTGCACAAATTAAAGCACAATATCTGTCAGTTGAAGCTTTACAAAATTGGGTAAACTTATATGATAGTATATCTAATACCCCCACTCAAAAAAAAGTAGGTATCGTTATGGCGGGTAATATCCCCATGGTTGGTTTCCACGATTTATTAAGTGTCCTTATAGCGGGTCATACTGCAGTGGTTAAATTATCCTCAAAAGACACCGTTCTAATGCAATATATAATGGATGCCTTAATTGAAATTAATCCTGCTTTTAAAGAATTGATCTTGGTACAAGATCAATTAAAAAATTGTGACGCCTACATCGCAACTGGAAGCAATAGTGCTGGTCAATATTTTGAACAGTATTTTGGCAAATATCCCAATATCATTAGAAAAAATAAAACTTCTGTGGCCATCTTAGATGGGACCGAAACCCCTGAAATGTTGAATTTGTTGGCCGACGATATGATGTTATACTTTGGTATGGGCTGCAGAAATGTTACTCAAATTTGGGTACCACATGAATATGATTTTATTCCCTTATTGAACGCGCTAAAAAAATATGACTATTTAAGAGACCAGCATAAGTATAAACATAACTATGATTATCAATTGGCTTTATTAATGATGAACAGAAAGTTTTATATGGACGCGGGAGGTATCTTGCTTAGTGAAAATCCCTCCCCTTTTGCGGCCATCTCTCAAATTCATTACCAATATTATACCACAGGTGAATACCCAGTATTAAACGCTAATGATATTCAATGTATTGTGGGCAAAAATGGATTGCCCTTTGGAAGTTTACAAAAGCCACTTTTGGTTCAATATGCCGACGGGGTGGATACCCTGGAATTTTTGTCTAAAATTTAATGACAGAAAGAACAGATTTTATCAAAAAACGAATATTTTCGTAAATATTTTGTTAAAGCAAGTAGCACAATTTGTGACATTCTTTCATCTTTGTTATTTTGTCTTTAATTATGGCATATAATTTGTAAAATCTAAAATAACTTCAAAAAAATAAATGAATATGAACTTTAACTACAAGAATGTTTTAGCCATCATTGGCATTAGTGCTTGTACCACATTTATAAGCATTTGGGGTTTTGCAAAATGGGCAAGATCCAATAGCAATTCAGTTCAAGAATTGGGTAAGTTGCCAGCGAACTATGCCAATTTTGTCAATGGTGCTGTGCCCACTGCATCAACAGACTTTACATTAGCTGCTGCCGCAGCTTCACCAGCAGTTGTGCATATAAAAACAAAAACCAACGCAAAAAAAATAGATAACGGAACTGCCCCAAGACAAAGAAACCCATTCTTTGATTTCTTTGGAGAAGATCCTTTTGGCGATTATTTTGGTGGACCAAGAATAATGCCTGAACAAAGAGCAAGTGGAAGTGGCGTATTAATTACAGGTGATGGTTATATAGTAACCAACAATCATGTTATTAATGGAGCAGATGAGATTTCAGTTACACTCACAAATAAAAAAGTATATAAGGCAAGAGTAATTGGTGCCGATCCCAATAGTGATATTGCAGTAATTAAAATTGAAGCAACCAATATGCCCTATTTAGTATACGGAAATAGTGATGATGTAAAATTAGGACAATGGGTATTAGCAATTGGCTATCCATTAAATTTAGATGTAACCATTACTGCTGGCATTATAAGTGCAAAAAATAGAAGTATAGATGTTAACTCAAGACAAGGTGATAAGCCTATTGAGTCCTTTTTACAAACCGACGCTGCAGTAAACCAAGGAAATAGTGGTGGCGCATTGGTAAACATCAATGGTGAGCTAGTTGGTATTAACTCTGCAATCATGTCCCCTACTGGATCATATGCTGGATATTCCTATGCAATTCCTGTAAATATTGTAAAAAAAGTGGTAACAGATATCGTGAAATTTGGAACCGTACAAAGAGCCTATTTAGGATTATCAATGGCACCAGAAGAGATGAGTGAAGATCAAATTAAAAAATTAGAAGCAGAATTAAACATAAAATACAAACCAGGTGAAGGCGTTTTAATTACCAATGTAATTGATGGTGGCGCTGCTGAAGCAGCTAAAATAAAAGCAGGTGATGTAATTACAAAAATAAATGGCGTTGTTGTTAAATCAGCTCCTGAGCTTCAAGAACAAGTATCTAAATATAAGCCAGGTGATAAAATTACACTGACTGTAAAAAATAATGATAAAGAATCCACAGTAGAAATTGTATTAAAAGCCAAACTAGGAAATACCGATGTTGCAAAAAGCAGCAAGATGATTGAGAAATTAGGTGGTAAAATTGAAACCTTGGATAAAGCTACTGCCGAAAAAAATGAAATCAATGGAGGTGTAATTATTAAAGACATAGGAAACGGCGTACTTGCAAAAAGTAGTATAGAAAAGGGCTTTGTGATTATGACCGTAAATGATAAAGAAGTGACTAATTTAAGTGAATTTTATGATGCCATAAATAAATCCAATGGAACCGTAAAACTGGGTGGTTTTTACCCAGGCTATTATGGTACTTATGCCTTTATAATTAATTTAAGAGACTAACATTAAATATTGAGAAGTAATAAATAAGAATGCCCTCCAAGGAGGGCATTCTTATTTATTTTTTGGATTGCAACCAAAGCTCGTGTTTTTCCATAAGGCTCATTTTTGATAAATCAAGGCCGT
Source organism: Sediminibacterium sp. (assembly GCA_023263235.1). The sequence goes on from JALQXE010000031.1 coordinate 2,947, forward strand.
TTTCATTGGCATACTTTTCCATCAATTCAAAACGATACTTAAATTTTTTATTTGTTTTTTCTAATGCTGTTTCTGGGTCAATATTCAAATAACGAGCATAGTTAATCATACTAAATAATACATCTCCAAATTCCTGCTCCATTTTTTCTTGATTATTGGCAATTACTTCCACTTTTAACTCAGCTATCTCTTCTTCTACTTTATCCCAAACCTGCTCCTTGTTTTCCCACTCAAATCCTACATGTTTTACTTTTTCTTGAATCCTGAGTGCTTTGACCATGGATGGCAAACTATTAGGCACCCCACTTAATATTGTTTTTTTTCCTTTTCCTTCTTGAAGTTTTAATTGCTCCCAGTTCCTTTTAACATCATCATCATTTTCTACTTTCACATCACCATAAATATGGGGGTGTCTATGTATTAATTTTTTTGCAATCGCTTCCATGACTTCGTCTAGTGAAAATTTACCTTGTTCTGCGCCAATTTTAGCATAAAATAATACATGCAACATAATGTCGCCTAATTCCTCTTTAATGCCCTCCCAATCTTCTTCCACTATTGCGTCCACCAACTCATACAACTCCTCTATCGTATTGCTCCTTAAACTATGTATAGTTTGTTTTTTATCCCAAGGACATTTTTCACGGAGTGTATCCATGATTTCAACTAGTTCTAAAAAACGTTGCGCCACTAAAGATTGGTTCATTACTATAAATTAAACAGAGATAATAAAATAAATGTAAGCATTAAAAATCCCATTAAAGCAGTTGTTAAAAAATTTAAAATGGTAAATTTTAAAATGGTTTTTCGCCTCGATTGATTGAAATGATTTTTCAAGGCTTTATATAAGTAGAAGCATAAAATAAAAGGAGTTAATATAATAATTAAATCATACGTTTTATTTAAAACAAATTCTGTAAATATATTTATAAGTTTCACTGCAAAAAGAATAATGAAGAATGCACAATAAATATGTATGCTAAAAATAAGATGATCAACAAAATAATGATTTTTATTTCTTCTATATAATATCCATAAAAAGAATGCGAATATAGGAAGCGATATATATAACATTCTTGAAAAATAATGTTCAAATTTTTCAATGAGTGCTTTACCAATTTTGAATTTATCTCCATTGTATTTTTCATTTAATTCAATTCCTTTCTTTTTAACAATAGCATCTAGCCATCCGTCTCTTTTATTTTCTGGTAATTTTTGTTGCTTTGCTTTGTATTCTGCTAAGGTCTTGTATTGAACAGTATCATCTCCTAATTCCATTCTAAAACCGTCATTCAAACCTGTTGCAATGTCTTTTGGAGGGGTTCCATTCGACAATGCACCTTTGGGCTTGTCTGGCACATCCCCTGTAAACATAAATAAGAAGAAAACGGCAGAAACAAATAAATACATTCTAATGGGATGGATATACATTGTACGTTTACCATCCATATAATGTTGCGTTAATTTTGCAGGCTTAAACAATAATAACTTTACAGTCTTCCACAGCTTGCCATCAAAATGAGTTAAGTCTTCTAGAAAGTGTCTTATTAAAAGTAAAAAGCTTTCCTTTACTTCTACATTTTCCTGACCGCATTGTTGACAAAACCGACCTGCTACTTCGGTTCCACAATTGAGGCAGTTTTTTTCGGTTCTTTCTTTTAAATGTGACATAGGTGGTACTAAGATACAAAATTTGGGACTGCTGTATTTCGCTTTACTCAAAACCTATTTCCAATCAAATCGGTTTTAAGCTTAGCCTTTCAATTAAAATGCTTTGCATTTTAATTGACTTTTTTTATTGGGACTGTCGGCTCATTTCTTTCGCCGTCTTCCCAATCGAGTCGGGTTTACCCAAAGCCTTTCAATTAAAATGCT
>JALQXE010000035.1 GCA_023263235.1 Sediminibacterium sp.
GATCAATGTCTGCTGCTTTTTTAGGGAAGGCAATATTATGTTTCGCTAATATTTCTTTTGCGATTTCATCTAATCCCATTCCTTCAATACGAGAAGTTGCACCCGTGAAATGACGATTCACTACTTCCTTATTAATACCAATTATTTCAAAAATTTGAGCACCTTGATAAGATTGTAAAGTGGAAATCCCCATTTTAGAAAATACTTTGTACAACCCTTCATTCACTGCTTTAATATAATTTTTCTTTAAGTACTTATCGTCTAAGTCAGTTTTGATTTGGTCATTTAATTTCATGTCACGAATACTTGACATGGCTAAATATGGATTTATGGCTGTAGCACCAAATCCAATTAAGCATGCATAGTGATGAACCTCCCAAACATCGCCTGCTTCAACGATGATACCTACTTTCCCTCTTAGTCCTTTTTTAATAAGGTGATGATGCACGGTTGAACATGCTAATAGAGACGGAATAGCGGCATGTTCTGAATCTATAGATCTATCGGTTAATACCAATACTTCAAATCCGTCTTCAACAGCATCCACTGCATAACGACATAAACGGTCTAGCCCTTTTTTCAAAGATCCATCATTGCCATCCGCTCTAAAATAACATTGTAAGGTTTTTGCTTGGAAAACGCCTGTATCAATACTTCTAATTTTTTCTAATTCGTGATTGCTTAAAATAGGATGTTTTAAAGCAACACAGTGACATGCCATTGGATCCTCAATGAGTAAACTTCCTTGACTACCCACAAAAGTTGCTAACGACATTACCATTCTTTCACGAATTGGATCAATAGGAGGATTGGTTACCTGTGCAAATAATTGTTTAAAATAACTTGTGATATGTTGAGGTTGATCACTCAATACAGCTAAAGGGGTATCGGTTCCCATTGAACCAATGGGTTCTTTCCCATCCAATGCCATGGGTATAATTATTTGCTCTAAATCTTCCTTACTATATCCAAAAGCTTTTTGATATTTAAAGATTTGGTCATGCTCTAAATGCGTGAATTGGATTCTTGGTTCAGGTAATTCTTCTAGTCTGATTTTATATTTATTTAACCAATCGCTATAAGGTTGTTGGCTGCAAATTTTTTCTTTTAATTCTGTGTCGCTAATGATACGTCCGGCTTCCATGTCCACTACAAACATTTTGCCTGGTTGTAAACGACCTTTTTCAACAACCGTGGCTTGGTCTATAGGTAAAGCCCCTGTTTCAGAAGCCATGATAACACGGTCGTCATTTGTAACACAATATCTTGATGGTCTTAAACCATTTCTATCCAAAGTAGCACCAATCATTTTTCCGTTGGTAAATGAAATGGAAGCGGGTCCATCCCATGGTTCCATGATGGCTGCGTGGTATTCGTAAAATGCTTTTTTAACAGGATCCATTAATTCATTGCCATCCCATGCCTCAGGAATCAACATCATCATTACGTGTGGTAAACTTCTTCCGCTTAATGTTAAAAGTTCAATTACATTATCCAAGCAAGCACTATCCGATTGACCGCTACCAACAATAGGTAAGATCATATCCAATTCTTCTTTGCTAAAGTATGGAGAGAAGAAACTTGATTCATTTGAACGTAACCAATTTAAATTTCCTTGCAAGGTGTTTATTTCTCCATTGTGAGCAATGTATCGGAATGGTTGGGCTAATTTCCATGAAGGGAAAGTGTTGGTAGCAAAACGAGAGTGCACCAATCCAAAAGCGGATACAACTCGCTTATCACTTAAGTCAGGAAAGTATTCGCGAACTTGATGACTTGTTAATTGACCTTTATAAACAAGTACATTCTGAGAAAAAGAAGTCATGTAAAAATCAATTGCACCTTTTTTAATGGTATTATTGATGGTATGCGAAGCGTAATTTTTTAATATAAATAATTTGCGTTCAAAATCTTCAGCATCTTTAACATGTTCAGGTTTTTTTACAAAAACCTGCTCCATAATAGGCTCCACCGATAAAGCTGTTTGTCCAATTGGTGCTCGGTTTACAGGAACTTGTCGGTAGCCAATGATTTCAATATTTAATTTTTCTGCTGCACGCTCAAAAATTTCTTTGCATTCATTTGCAATTCCTTTTTCAGTTGGGAAGAAAATAAATCCCACACCATATTCACCTGCATTGGGTAAGTGAATGCCTTTATACAACAATTCATCAAAGAAGAATTCGTGTGGAATTTGAATCATTATACCAGCACCATCACCTGTGTTAATTTCGCTACCACTTGCACCTCGGTGCTCCATGTTTTCTAAAATAGTTAATGCATCACCTACATTTTGATGTGATTTGATTCCCTTAATGTGGGCTACAAATCCAATACCACAGGCGTCATGTTCAAATGCAGGATCATACAATCCTAGTTGCTGGTTTTCCATCATACTTCTACAATTAAATAAATAGGATAAATGCTTAGGGTAAGCGATTCGTGGAAAATTACGAATAAAAGAAGAGTTTTACTAGCAGATATGCAATAAAAATACTAACAGTTTGAAAACGTTTAATATGGTAACGTTTTCGTTAGATATTATCAAATAACGAACGTTCGCATTTGATATGATTGAGCTGTAATTATATGAAATCCGTTCTGTACTTATTGTTCATGAACTGAGTTGGCCATGAATAGTTGTTGGGAAAAATTCCAAACAATGAGCTTCCAGAACCACTCATGCTCGCATATACAGCACCCATATTATACAATTCATTTTTAATGTCTTGTAATAATGGATGTGCTAAAAATATAGGTGCTTCAAAGTCATTGATTAAATGGTTCTTCCAATTTTGGATGGGTTGCGCAACAATTTCGGCAATTGATTTTTCTTTTGTGTGTGGATTCAATTGACTAAACGCCCATGCTGTTGAAATATGAATGGCAGGGTGTATTAATGCAATTTTGTAATTTGATAAATCACAATTAATAGGGTTTAGTATTTCACCACGACCTGTTGCATGGCATGGATTATTATGAACAAAAAATGGACAATCACTACCAAGTTGAGCAGCGTAATGAATGAGTTGATTTGTATTTAATCCTAGACTAAATTGGTCATTCAGAAGTTTTAGAATTGCGGTACCGTCACTAGAACCTCCGCCCAATCCTGCCCCCATGGGAATATGTTTATGCAAATGCATTTTAATAGCGGGAATTTGCGGGAAATCTTTTTTTATTATTTGGTATGCTTTAATACAAAGATTTTGCGTTTCATCTCCTGGGATGTAAATGCCAGTACTCGTGAATTGTAATTCTTTTTGTGAATCATTGCTATGAACAATTTCAACCATATCCTGCAATTGAACAGGATAAAATACAGTCTCCAATGCATGATATCCATCAGCTCGTTTAGCAATAATGGATAAGCCTAAATTAATTTTACAGTTTGGAAATGCAATCATAGATAAATGAGTTAGGATTTCTTTTGCTCATTTCTTTTTGCAATTTCGTCACGAATATCAATAGCACGGATATAGTCTTCTTGTTCTAAGACTTCATTTAATAAATCATTTAATTCGCTTAAAGTAAGCGTGGATAAATCATTTTCACTACTGGGTTGAATCGTATCAGCAGATACAGAGATACGTTCTTTGTCGCCCCCTTCATTTTCAATACCTGCTTGATCTAAAATACTTGCATTCACGAAAATTGGACAACCAAAACGAACGGCTAAAGCTAGGGCGTCACTGGTTCTACTATCAATTTCGATGGTATCGTTGGCAGAATAACAAACAAGTTTTGAATAAAATATGCCTTCTTGTAAATCACTTATGTATACTTCATGTAATTGGATATCAAATGCAATCATGAAATTTTTCATAAGATCGTGCGTAAGCGGTCTTGATGGCTGCATATTTTCCAAAGCCACAGCAATTGCCTGTGCTTCGAAACCTCCAATAACAATAGGGAGACGTCGTATGCCACCTACTTCCCCAAGAATAACTGCATAAGAGTTAGATTGGGTAATGCTATGAGAGAGTGCAACAATTTCTAGTTCTATCTTTTGCATTGATATTGTAATAACACAAATTTAAAGATAAAATCTATGCGCCGGCCTTTGATTTTAAAATTGCTGCTGTTAATGTAGGGACCACTTCAAAAGCATCGCCAATAACCCCATAGTCTGCAGCTTTAAAGAAAGGAGCTTCTGCATCCTTATTTATCACTACAATAGTTTTACTTCGGTTTACTCCTGCTAAATGCTGTATAGCACCTGAAATTCCAATGGCAATGTACAAGTTAGGAGCAATTTGAATACCTGTTTGTCCAACATGTTCGTGGTGTGGTCTCCAATCGGCATCTGAAACAGGTCGGCTACATGCTGTAGAGGCACCTAAAGCTTTTGCCAAATCTAATAACACACCCCAGTGTTCTGGGCCTTTTAATCCACGACCGCCACTTACTACTAAACTGGCTTCAGTTAATGGTACTTCTCCTTTTATCTTTTCAACGGAGGTAACTTTTAATTTGCTTGCAGGCACTTCCATTTCCAAATTGTGAACGCTTGCAGTGCCATCTCCAGAAACAATGCCAAAACTATTTTGATTGATTGAAATTACTTTGATAGGTGTGTCAATTTGGATTGAGGCAAAAGCTTTACCCGAAAAAACCGTTTTTGTAACAACAAATCCTGCATCGGTTGTTGGTAATGCACAGGCACCTGTAACAATACCTGCATTTAATTTTACTGCCACAGCAGGAGCAACGGCTCTACCATTAATATTGTGCGCAAAAACAACAACAGAAGCACCTAATGATTTAGCTGCAGTTGCTACTAGGTTTGCATTCACACTTGCGTCAAAAATATTTAATGCAGCATTGTTTACCTGGTGCACTTTACTTGCACCATATTTACCTAATTCTGCAACATTATCTTTCACGTTTCCTAGCAATAATGCTTCTGCACTTGTGCCTAATTGCTTGGCTAATGCAGCACCATAAGAAATGGCTTCGAAACTTGCTTTTTTTATTTCTTGATCATCTTGATCGACGTATATAAGTACCATAAAGTTTTATTTTAAATTACTTTTGCTTCTTCTTTTAATAATCTTACTAATTCATCCATATTTCCTGCGTCTACTAATTTGACGCCCGATTTTGCTGGCGGTGTGTCAAACTTTTTAATGGTTGTATTTGCATTTTTGATAGTAGCTTCTACCACTTTTAAAGGTTTGGTTCTTGCAGCCATAATACCTCTCATGTTTGGTATTCTTTGTTCTGCCATTCCTTTTTGACAACTTAATATGATCGGAAGGGTAGTTTCGCAGGTTTCTTCACCGCCATCAATTTCTCTTTTGATGGTTGCTATGTTACCATTCATGTCTAAAGCAATTGCATTAGGAATAAAACTAGTATCTAGTAAAGCGCATAACATGGAACCAATACTTGCACTATTATAATCAATGGTTTCTTTACCTGTCAAAATTAAATCGTAAGCGCCTTCTTTAGCAATAGCAGCAATTTCTTGCGCCACCACCATGGAATCATTAATGGTATTATTTACACGAATTGCTTCATCACCACCCAGTGCCAATGCTTTTCTAATAATTGGTTCCGTGTCGGCACCACCTACAGTTATTAAATGTATAATCACACTTGGATCTTTTTCTTTTAACTCAATAGCTTTTACTAATGAGTACCATTCGTCGTAAGGGTTTATGATCCATTGAACACCATTTTCATCAAACTTTGTATTACCTTCGGCAAAAGCAATTTTGGCTGTAGTATCTGGTGTTTTACTTATACAAACTAGCACCTTCATAATAGTGAATTTTGTTTTTTATCAATATTAGTTGTTTATGCAACTAATGCAAATATAGGATAGTTTTTTACTTTCTAAAGTGCAAAAATAAGTTAAGATGACCCGAATAGAAAGAATTATTGAATTTTTAAATCAACAACCTAAGGATAACTTCTTAAGACATGCGCTAGCATTGGAATACATCAAATTGGGTGATTTGCTAAAAGCCAAGGATTTGTTCATTGAAGTACTGACCGAATCGCCTAATTACATTGGTTCTTATTATCATTTAGCAAAATGCTTAGTGGATTTACAAGAGATTGAAGCAGCAATTCAATGGTATGAAAAGGGGATGGCGGAAGCTAAACTGGCAAAAGATGATCATGCCTACAGAGAATTATTGGCTGCTTACGAGGACTTGGTGTATTAGGCAAAATTTATTTAAAGGATAGTCTATCATTTAGTTTCTTGTCAATTAAATGAAAAAAGTCTTCTGGTTTATAAGTTCTCCAATTATCAAATTCCATCAGTTCGATATATCGATTCAGTTTTTTCAATAAAAAATCATGTTGCGCGGCTTTGTGAAAATTCACCATCACTGCCCAACCATCTTGGTCGGATAATTCTTCATACAATTCCTCGTAATAATCTTTGTCGCCATTATGAAAATTAAAAACACTTTCGGTGATTAAAATAAATTTATAGATACCCTCATCCATTAATTTTTCTAAGACTTCTCTTTTGAATGTCATAATATCATTTTCAATGGCATCATTCCATTCTCCAATCATCTCAATAATGGCAAATTGTAAATCATAATCTGCATAAATAATTTTCAGGTACAGTGTTTTACTAGCAATTGAATCCCATTGGGGATGTATATAATAATTGTACACAGTTTGAGAAAACTCAAACTCACTATAGGTTTGGCCGTAGAAGGGTGATCTAGGATCTTCTTCGGCGGTATACAAATGACGCCAATGATAATAAGGTTCAATATCGTGCATTGTTAAGAATGCTTATGGTGATAGGCTAATAAACCTTCAGAAGGTGTTTTCATAATCTTGCCTAATTCAAACTCATAAGTTTGTGCCAATTGTTTTAAAATATCTTTAAAACCAAATGCAACACTACCTACAAAATGAATGGGATATAACCAAGATTCATTCAATTTATTTAAATGAGTGAAAAAGAAATCGTTTAATCCATCTTCAATAATATTTTCAATCATATAGTGCCCTCTATTCTCTACTAAGAACTCAGTGAACTGTGCAATATATCTATTCGCTAATGGTGCTTTATACACTTGATTTAAAATAGTAGCTCTATCTAGATGATATTTTTGCTCAAAAGCATTCATTAGATCTTCGTCAAAGGTTTGGTATAAATAATATTGTAGAACTTTTTTTCCTAAATAAGCGCCACTGCCTTCATCTCCTAATACATAACCTAAACCTGGACTATTTTTAGTCATTTTTTTTCCATTATAAAAACCAGCATTAGAGCCTGTACCCAATATACAAACCACACCTTTCTGATCCATACAAGAAGCTCTTGCTATAGCCATTAAATCTGTTTGAATATCCAAGTTGGCTTTTTTGAAAACCTGCTTTAATGCTTTTTTGATAATAA